>NZ_JAWPOT010000019.1:0-122584 GCF_033344415.1 Vibrio sp. 1727 | reverse complement strand
GCTCGACTTGCATGTGTTAGGCCTGCCGCCAGCGTTCAATCTGAGCCATGATCAAACTCTTCAATTTAAGATTTTGTTCGGCTCAATGAATACTGAACATTACATAAGTAATGTTTGAATTGACTGTGCTGAATCCGAAGATTCAATGGTCACTTCGTATCATTGAAACCTAATTTGACACCGCTTTCCGTTAAGAAAGAAATATCTAATTGGATTATCATCAACGAGTGCCCACACAGATTGATAGGTCTATATTGTTAAAGAGCTTGCTTCGTAAGCTTTGCTATCGAAGCGGAGGCGTATTCTAAGGAATTAATTTTCAGTGTCAAACACTTTTTTAAATTAATTTTTAGAAGTTTTCTTTCGCCTTCTTGCCAACCGCTTTTGCGTTTCCGCTTTGCCCTGACAACGGAGGCGCATTATAGGGAGATGATTTTTCTTGGCAACCCCTTTTCAGAAAAAAAATCAAAAAAAAGCGTCGAATGATTAAATATCACTCAAACGCTTATTTTTAGCACTCAGTTGTTAACTTCAAGTAGCAAATAGGCAATCAATATGTGTCTAGCCAAGACTCTTCAAAGCCTGTGATATCGAGACTCATTGATTGCGCCGCTTCGATTTGCTCGATAGCCTCCAATTCTTTATTTACACTGCTCATCGTCAGTGTGTTGTTGTCTAGCTCAAACACCTGACTTTGAGTCGTATAGTAGAACTTAAGGATCGTCAGCGCTTTTACATCGCCATTGTTCGCGGCTGCTTTAATGCTTTTTAGTTTACGAAAGATCTTGTTGTGCAGCTGCTTGAGTTTCCAAACGTACAGCACTTCTTCCATGTATGGTCGAGTTTTAATTTGATTCAATAAAGAGAGGGAAGTTGCAACTGCGAGAACGACACCAATCAAATTCCAATGGAAATTGCCCGTTGATTGTTCTGGTACGACTTCAGTGTTGCCAAACAAAACAATCAACAAGGTACTAAAGGCAAGAGAGGAGATGGCGAGCAACGCAACAAAACCGCCAATCACAAGGTTTACTTTCTTTTTATAAATGTCTTTATTTATCTGTTTGATTTCCATATACCACTCCTAACAGGGTTGCCTCCTATTCTAGCCAGCACACCCAGCTCCACAATCGAAGCTTTGTAAGTAAGTTCACATTTGCTATTAAACTCGCATCCCTTCCCTGCTTGGGTATATACTTCCGCGCATTCACTCTTCCTATATAGAGGCTAAATTCATGCGCTCTTTTGTTTTACGAGCTCGCGCGGCGCCAACCACCAGCAAAGCACTGTTAGAAGGTGTTGGTAATGAAGCGCATACAGAGATTCTTGCTCATACCATGATGAACACGATGTTCGTTGCTCAATCACACCGTGAAGATGTGGTTGTTCACTTGGTTTTAGAAAGCACAAAAGATTTCTCACGCACCATTACTATTCGCTCCAACGACATCACCAACATTGGCGGCTTCCATGAGTCAACCTTGATTGCAGCAGTGGCTCGCGCTTTGGATGCTTCGGTTGGTATGGGTAAAGAGCAACTTCGTGAAGTCGAACCTGGTATTACCGTTCGTACAGTGAGCTTTGAACGCCTAGTACAAGAACTGGCAGAAGATCACCAACTATATATGCTGGATAAGAAAGGCGAATTTGTTCGTGATGCAGAAATTGGTGAAAATCCATGTTTCTTGCTAACTGACCATATACCGATGCCGAAAAAGTCTTTTAACAGCTTAAAGCGCCTTGGCACAGAGAAGATCAGCTTAGGTCCTAAGATGCTTTTCGCTTCTCAGTGTGTAGTATTGATCCACAATGAGTTGGACATACGCGAATTCTAGTTATTCGCGCACACGTTGCTAGATAATGAAAGAGGACTCTATTGAGTCCTCTTTTTGTTTCTATAGTAATGCTAAGTTTACTTACCACCAATGCTCAAACGAGCAAAACGAACGTCTGGCGAGAAGAAAGTTCGGCTATCGTTAATTAGCTGAGTATCACCTACTGCCTCAACTTCTTGCAGCATATTGTAGAAGTTACCCGCTACCGTGATCCCACGAACTGGTTGAATGCGCTTACCATCACGGCACAAGAAACCACTCGCGCCAAATGAGAAATCACCACTCACTGCATCCGCACCAGAATGGACACCTTGAAGTTCGACTAACTCTAGGTACTCACCCGCTTTTACTTCTGACGCACTGCTGTTACCCGTCGCAATCACTTTGTGATTCGCTGATACGTCTAGGCTCGATTTTGCACCGCGAGCGGCACTTGCTGTCGAGACTGCGCCCAAGTAACTTGCGGTCTGGCTGTTGTGTAGCAAGGTTTTCAACTCACCATTAGCAATCATGACATTATCTTGAGTAGCGAAGCCTTCACTATCAAAACTCGCGATTGCCATACCATTTGGCATGTAAGCCGTATCAGTAAAGGTAATTAAATCACTCGCAACACGTTGACCAAGCTTGTCACCCAGTGGCGTAATGCCTTTCATCGCGCTTACGCCAGAGAAAGCACTGCCGAAAGCACCGAATAAACTTGCTAGCGCATTGATGTGGAAGATAGCAGGGTAGTTACCCGTCGCAACCGGTGCGCCTTCAAGAAGATCGCGAGCAAGGTTGTAGCCACCCTCGATACAGTAAGCTGGATTCAACTCATCAAAACGGCGACCCAGTGACATTCTACCCGCCATTGACTGTTTGCCGTCTTTTTCAAACAAGGTATACGCGTAACAAGTGAACGAGCGCTCGAAGTGTTGACACAATGTGCCTTGAGTATTGGCAATGATCAGTTGTGTTTCGCCATCGCTGTAACCATTGTAAGGTGCGCTAGAGGCGTGAGGCAGAGCCACTACGCCTTGCTCAAGAGCGAGAGACAGTTCGATTTTTTCGTCAACAGAAGTTGTATCTTCTTGCGCAATCTCAGCAACATCAGTCGCGATTTGACTGTTCACGCAACTAATCGTCTGATGTTCATCTTGCTTGGAAAAGCGAGCGCTTTGCAGTGCGTTGGTCAGCATCAAATCCAAGCTTGGTTGCTCTAACGACTCAGAATAGCTTGTTGCAACACGCGCATCTTTCACAACACGAACACCCAGAACTTGGCTTGAGCTTACTTTGTACTCATCCAGCTTTCCTTGGTTCGCTTTCAAAGAAAAGCTACTGTTACGGTTTACAATGACGTCCGCTTCTGCACCTTGGCATTTTGCTTCTGATAGGACGTAATCAACCGCATTAAGAAGTTGTTGTTCTTGGCTCATTAGTTACCGCCTCCTACCAGAATGTTATCTACTTTCAGCGTTGGCTGACCGACAGTTGTTGGTACTGAACCACTCACGGAACCACACATGCCCGGCGCAAGCGCCATGTCTTTGCCGACCATGCTGATTTCTTTCAACACTTTTGGACCCGTGCTGATCAGCGTTGCTGTTTTCAGAGGCTTGGTGATTTTGCCATTTTCAATGAGGTAGGCTTCACGAACAGCAAAGTTAAACTCCCCCGTACCCGGTTGAACAGAGCCACCGCCCATCTTCTTCGCATAGATACCACGTTCGATGCCTGCCAGCATGTCATTAAGTGAATGCTCGCCCTCTTCGATAAAGGTGTTACGCATGCGCGAGGTTGGTGCGAACTTGTAGTTTTGACGACGACCAGAACCCGTAGGCTCATAACCTGTCTTCATGCCACCCATTTTATCGACCATGAAGCTGGTTAGCTTACCGTCTTTGATCAGTTGAGTGCGCTGAGTCTTCATACCTTCATCATCAATGTGAATCGAGCCCCATTCGTTGGTCATGGTGCCATCATCGACTGCATTCACTGCGGTGTGAGCAACCATTTCGCCCATCTTGTCGTGGAAGACTGATGCTTTCTTCGCAACTGAAGTGGTTTCTAGCAAGTGACCACATGCTTCATGGAAGATAACGCCGCCAAAGCCGTTACCAATCACCACCGGCATTTCACCCGATGGACAAGCATCCGCGCCAAGTTTTACTAACGCTTGCTGCGCGATAGTTTGACCTAGCTCTTTGGCATCAAGCTGTTCACTGAATTCCCAACCAGCAAGAGCGCCAGGACCTTCCATACCAGAAGACTGCTCATTACCTTTTTGCGCGACAGTGTTACCAGCAACACGAATGTAGTGGCGAGTATCGTCAACGTGTAGGCCTTCTGAGTTGAAGATAGACACTTGCTGTTCGCGCTGAAGCACGCTGCCAATAAACTGGCTGATATGTTCACTCTCTGCACGTGCTGCTTGGTCAACTTTCAATAGAAACGCGATTTTTGAATCTAGGTTAGCATCCTTACCTAGCGGCATGCGGCAACCATGTTGTATTGGGTAGCGGTTCAGATTGAGAGAACCTGCTGACGCGATTTGCTCACGCTTATCTTTTGCAGCAAGCAGTGAGGTTACGCGTTTAAGTTCAGTTTCATCTGTGCTGTTGGTGTAACCGTAAAGCACTTTATGACCGAAGAAGAGACGAA
Source organism: Vibrio sp. 1727 (assembly GCF_033344415.1). Lineage (NCBI taxonomy): Bacteria > Pseudomonadati > Pseudomonadota > Gammaproteobacteria > Vibrionales > Vibrionaceae > Vibrio > Vibrio sp. 1727. The sequence continues at coordinate 118,103 of NZ_JAWPOT010000019.1, read as the reverse complement.
TACCGATACCAAAATCGATACCCGAGTTAACCTTGTCCACCTCACCAGATGCGATCTGGACAGTGTTGGTTTGGTGATGTTCAACGAATAGTTCAGCGAAATCAGCCCCCAAAAAGAGCGCATGATCGATCACTGACTTCGCTGTTACAGAATTAAGCATGAAGTCTCCTTGCTCGATGATCGTCTTAGCCTTCCTAATTAACTGTGAAAAAGTTCAACAAAATTAAATTGGCAACACGTTAAATTTTAACAGTTTTTTAACCTTGTTTTGTGCTAATCCTTGCTTAACGAGACCACGAGTATTTATTAAATATTCCAGGTTCTGCTCATTCACCAGAGCGTTGCACTAGTAAATTCCACCCAGCAAACCATTTAGGTGCTTACTTTATCACTCACCTCGCATAATTGAATACTCATTATAATTACGCTCAAAAAACGTATCCCTTCCGCAATGGTCCTGCTATCATCCGAACGAAATAGTCGGGGGGCCACACGACAAGTGTTGGCTGAGATCGAAATTCGAGACCCGTTGAACCTGATTCAGTTAGCACTGACGTAGGGAACTATGCACACTTTGCCTTTCGTCGCCCCTCTTAGGTAAGCGATAGCGATCGAAAAATCGATCTATCTGCAATGGTCAAAGTCAGTTCCTATACGTCTTGTAGTAGGAGCGACCATGACGCAGCAATCACAACCTCATTCACATCAAACGCCAGCCTTGCCTACCCCTATCGTATTGACCATCGCGGGCTCAGACAGTGGTGGCGGTGCAGGTATTCAAGCTGACATCAAAGCGATGTCCGCAACTGGTAGCTTTGCCTGCTCAGTGATTACCGCCATCACCTCACAAAACACTCAAGGCGTCTCTGCGATTTTCCCAATTCCTCTCGACCATGTAGAGAGTCAACTCGATGCGGTATTCACCGACCTCAACATCGTTGCAGTAAAAGTGGGCATGCTGGCCGATTCCAACATCATCAAAGTCGTTGCTGACAAAATTAAACAATACCAGCCAAAACACCTCGTGATTGACCCTGTAATGGTGGCCACCAGCGGCGATCTATTACTGGAACAGTCGGCAATCAGCACTTTAAAAGAAGAATTGATTCCGCTCGCAGACATCATTACCCCTAACCTACCCGAAGGCGCAGCATTGACGGGTAAGCCAATGCCTCAATCAGAATCTGAAATGAACGATATGATTACCGACCTTCGTGCGCTTGGCGCCAAAGCTATTCTGCTCAAAGGCGGTCACCTTGAAGAAAATGAAAACAGCAACGATCTGCTTATCATGCAAGACAGTGCCGAGTTAATTAGCGCCAAGCGATTTCCAACCAAAAACACCCATGGCACAGGCTGTACACTTTCTTCCGCCATTGCGTCTTATCTTGGCCAAGGCAACAACCTACACAAAGCGGTGCACCTGGGTAAGCAGTACATCAGCCAAGCTATCGCGCACGCTGATGAATTGGATGTAGGTAAAGGCCATGGCCCTGTGAACCACTTTTTTGCGGGTCATACTTATGTTCGCTAACGCGATTGGCATTCAGCTTTCCGATGCTAGTCTGCGATACAAAGACAGCCAAACACCAACGCTAGCAGGGTTGAGTATGACTATTCCTGCTAATCAATGGACAGTGTTACTTGGTCGCAGTGGCTGCGGAAAAACGACGATCCTTCGTTATCTAGCGGGTTTGTTAGACGACAAAGTCGAATGGCATGGCGAGTTAACGACCACGGATGGCATCACCTTACACAAGCGTATTGCCTACATGGCGCAGCAAGACTTGTTGCTGCCGTGGTTGAATGTGTTAGACAACGTCTGCCTCAGTTCTCGATTTTCTCAAGAGCAAGCACCAGAACAAAATAAACAACGTGCACTGACTTTACTCAGCCAAGTGGGACTCGCCGATTACCCGGATGCTAAGCCAGCTCAGCTCTCTGGCGGCATGAGACAACGTGTTGCCCTTGCTCGCACTCTGATGCAAGACAAGCCTCTGGTTCTGATGGATGAGCCTTTCTCTGCGTTGGACGCGGTTACTCGCCATAAGTTGCAAACCTTGTCTGCCGAGTTACTGAAAGATAAAACCGTTGTTCTTATTACCCACGACCCACAAGAAGCGGTGCGATTAGCTCACCAACTCTATGTACTGCAAGGCACGCCTGCGCAAGCTCAGCACTTGGTTGTTCCGGATTCCAAGCCACCACGAGTTCTCGATGGAGAGTGCGCCGCGCTTCAACAAGCGATTTTGGATCAATTGGAGAAAGACTATGAGTGATATGACTCAGTACAACTCCGTTTCGGCACGTATTGGTAAAAAAGAACGCGTGACCCATCCAGCTCTGCGCTTGGTAATCAGCACTGCGGTGATCTTGGGATTGTGGCAGTTGGTTGTGGTGGTATTCGACATGCCAGGCTTCATCTTACCTTCACCAATTGAAGTGCTGGATAGATTGGTCACTCGTTACGATGTCTTGCTCAAACATACTTGGGTTACCGCGCAAGAGATCTTACTTGGCTTGGCGCTTGGATTATCGATGGGTTTGCTGTTCGCATTGCAAATGCTGATGTTCGAGCCGCTGAAGCGTTGGTTATTGCCTATTCTGATTGCTAGCCAAGCGATCCCTGTGTTCGCCATCGCGCCAGTGCTCATGCTTTGGCTGGGTTACGGTATTGCATCGAAAGTCGTCATGGCAGCGATCATCATCTTTTTCCCCATCACGACATGTTGCTATGACGGCTTACGCAATACACCAACAGGTTACCTCGATCTTGCCAAGACCATGGGCGCGTCTAAATGGCAGCTACTTCGTCATATTCAATTGCCAGCCGCCCTACCAACTTTAGCCTCAGGTATTCGTGTTGCCGTCGTTATTGCGCCAATTGGAGCAGTGGTCGGTGAGTGGGTAGGTTCAAGTGAAGGCTTGGGTTATCTGATGCTCCAAGCCAACGCTCGCATGATCATTGATGAGATGTTTGCGGCGCTGTTTATCCTAGCCGTGCTGTCTATCTCACTCTACTTCATCACCGATAAATTATTGAAAAAAGCCATCCCTTGGGAAAGCAAATAATTACAGAAAATAACCAAAGAAAATTGGGAAAGAAAAGGAAGAACCCCGTGAATAAAAACAAACTTATGAGCGCTGCTGCTCTACTCGCTTCAGTGGTATCAACCAATGTGCTTGCAGCAGAAAAAGAGATGACACTGATGTTGGATTGGTTCGTCAACCCAAATCATGGTCCTATCGTGATTGCCAAAGAGCGTGGTTACTTCAAAGAACAAGGTTTGAAGGTCAACATTCAAGAGCCGGCAGATCCAAGCACGCCACCTAAGTTAGTCGCGGCGGGTAAAGTCGACATGGCGATTTCTTACCAACCAAGCCTAACTATCGATGTCGCGGCGGGTTTGCCACTAATCCGCTCTGCGACTTTGATTGCTACGCCACTCAACACGTTGATGGTGCTGGATAACGGTAAGAATGAAAACCTTGGCGACTTGAAAGGCAAGAAGATCGGTATTGCGATCGCAGGCAACGAAGAAGCGACAATCGGCACCATGCTAGCGCAAGAAAACGTGAAGTTTTCTGACGTACAAATCATCAACGTAGGTTGGGCGCTGTCTTCGTCTCTTGCGTCTGGCAAGGTGGATGCGATTTGGGGCGGTCTACGTAACTTCGAAACCAACCAACTGGCACTAGAAGGTTATAAAGCTAAGGCCTTCTTCCCTGAAGAACACGGCGTGCCAGCGTATGACGAGTTAGTCTTCGTAGCCAATGCAAAAAACTACGACAAAGAAGCCATCAAGGCATTCAACAAAGCACTAGAGCAAGCGACCACTTACATCGTTAACCATCCAAAAGAGTCGTGGAAAGAGTTCGTGGCTTATTCACCAGACACGCTCAACAACGAGCTTAACCAACGCGCTTGGAACGACACGCTAACTCGTTTCGCTCTTCGTCCATCCGCAGTAGATCTGAAACGCTACGATGATTATGCGCAGTTCATGTATTCACAAAACATCATCGAAACACTGCCAAAAGCGAAAGATTACGTACCGAGCTTTGACTAATTCTACTGACCTTAGGACCTAAGCCTAGGGTCTTTTGATAACGAGATACTCATAATGAAATACCAAGATTTGATCGACGCTTGCCGCCAAGATTGGCAAGAATACACTGAGCATGCTTTCGTGCAGCAATTGGCGCAAGGCACTCTGGGTCAGCCTTGTTTTCTGCATTACCTAAAGCAGGATTTTCTTTTCCTAAAGCAGTACGCACGAGCTTACGCATTAGCGATCTACAAAGCACGTACTTTGGATGACATGCGCCGTGCCCTACCAAGCGTACACGCATTGCTCGATTCTGAAATCGCCCACCACGTGACTTACTGTGAGCAATGGGGACTGACAGAATCCGACTTAGAAAACGAGCCAGAAGATTTCGGCACTGTGGCTTACACCCGTTACGTATTAGATGCTGGCATGACGGGCGATCTTGTTGATCTATACGCGGCACTAGCACCATGCTCTATCGGTTATGCCGTAATCGGTAAGATGCTGATTGAAGACGAAAGCACTGTGCTCGAAGGTAACCCATACGCAAGTTGGATCAACCTCTACGGTGGTGAGGAATTCCAATCTGGTGTCGCAAAAGGTGCAGAACACTTTAATCAGTTATTGGCGGAAATCGATATCAATAGTCAGCGTGGTCAAAACCTGATTCAGGTATTCAAAACTGCAACGCGTATGGAAGTGGCATTCTGGCAACAAGGTCTAAACGCTCAGCAAGATTAATCGGAGAGTCTCATGTTAATTGAACAAATCACCCAAGCATTAACCGCAGTACGCCAGCAAAAGCCGTTAGTCGTCAACATCACTAACTACGTGGTGATGAATAACACAGCAAACGCACTATTAGCGATCGGCGCTTCTCCAATCATGGCGCACTCCAAACAAGAGATGGCAGAGATGATGTCGTTCGCTGGCGCACTGGTTATCAACATCGGTACCCTAGACAGCGTTTGGACACCGCGCATGAGCTATGCCGTAGAGCAAGCCAATGCCAACGGTATAATCGTTGTACTCGACCCTGTCGGTTGCGGAGCAAGCTCACTACGTACCGAGACATCACGTGAGATCGCACGCCTTGCCGACAAGTTGATCATTCGTGGTAACGCCTCAGAAATCATCGGTCTCGCTGGCGAACAAGCACAAAGCAAAGGCGTCGATGCGTTAGACAGCAGCGACGCAGCACTTGGCGCAGCGAACTTCTTAGTTTCAGAGTATGGTGCAAGTGTGGTGATTTCTGGCGAGACTGATTACATCATCACGAAAGAGCAAACTGTGCAGCTAAACAACGGTCACGAGATGATGCCATACGTAACCGGAATGGGCTGCACACTAACGGCACTGACGGGTGCTTTCGCTGCTGTTGGTGATCACTCCGGACTTGCTGCCGCGGCGGTACTGGGCGTTGTGGGTGAAATTGCGGCTGAGCAAGCGCGAGGGCCAGGCAGTCTGCAAATGAACCTGTTGGATGAGCTTTACCAACTGGATGAAGAAACACTGGCAAAACGCCTAAAACTCCAAGTGAGTTAAGCTTTCTCTAACAAATACCGGCCTCTCACTCCCTGTAGATGAGAGGCCCAAAGGAAACAAAATGAACGCCTATCGTTTATATTTGGTCACCGATGACCAACAAGATTTAGCCACACTAAAGCGTGTTGTGAGAAAAGCCGTGGAAGGTGGCGTGACCATGGTACAAGTCCGCGAAAAACACGGCGATGTGCGTGCGTTTATCGAACGTGCTCAAGCCGTGAAAGACATCCTTAAAGATACCAATGTGCCTTTGATCATCAATGACCGCGTTGATGTTGCACTGGCAGTTGATGCCGATGGGGTTCACCTCGGGCAATCAGACATGCCCGCAACTATCGCTCGTGAGTTGATTGGACCAAACAAAATCCTCGGCTTATCCATCGAAAATGAAGAGCAGCTTGCAGAAGCGGACTCTCTTCCGATTGATTACATCGGCTTGAGCGCAATCTTCGCGACGCCGACCAAAACCAACACCAAGAAGTTCTGGGGTATTGATGGCTTGAAGATGGCGTTAGAGACGACTTCACTGCCGATTGTTGCCATTGGCGGCATTAACGAAAGTAACATTCCGCAACTCAGCGCCACTGGTGTTCATGGCTTAGCTTTGGTTTCAGCGATTTGCCACGCAGAAGATCCAAAAGCCGCATCGGAATATTTATTAGGGTTGATGAGCTAACCTTGCTCACGCCTGAACAAAGCGCTTATGGATGAGCGCGTTTGCCTTTCAGTACTTTCAACAACCTCTCCTTTCACAACGAAGAGCTGCAATGTCACTTTCACGCTCGAATTGACAGAGCGTTGATAAGTTTTTCACGCCAGATAACGTAAGATAAGCCCCTTATTTTCACGTGGTTGAATAACCCTCAATAAAAACAAAACGCTCTCAATGAAAACCAAAAAATATGGATTGATGATGCTCGCCTTGTTTGTTCTTGGCATCATCCCAATGTCGCTGTTTGGCTCTTATCACAATCTCACTTCACAGGTGCCGGAAAGTCTGGGTATTACTTTTACTTTGCTCACAGATTCTGCTGGTAGCAAAGGCTTTTTAATTACGTTAACACTGCTACTGCTTTCTTTATTTCGCTTTAAACCAAGTCGCATTGAGTGGATACAAAAACTCTCAATGTTAGGGTTGTTACTGGTGATTGGTTTTGCCAGCAAAACGGGGCTAAAACTGATGACAGAAAGCCCGCGTCCCTACACGGAATTGCTCGCAGCAGAACAATTGATTGAGCACCCAGACGCGTTTTATCAGTTGGATACAAAGCAGCAAGCCAACGTAATTAACCAGATTTCTGAACACGTCAGTGATTGGCGAACGCGCCATTGGCAAGGCGAGAAAGACTATTCTTTCCCATCCGGCCATACGATTTTCGTTTCGATTTGTTTGGCTTTCTTTGGCGGGTTGTTCTTACAGAACAAGTGCTATATCTCTGCACTGTCATTAGGGATGTGGGGAATGAGCGTCGCATATAGCCGCTTATGGTTGGGGATGCATCGCCCTGAAGATTTAATAGGCTCAGTCTTGTTTGTCGCGATTGTATTTACTTTACTCCCGACATTTCAAATTAAGAAACAGATGCCATTTGTTTCTCTCGCTTCGCGCTAATGTGAACGATTACTAGATAAAAAAGAAGCCAGCGATTCGCTGGCTTCTTGCTTTAAAACGCTACTTTTTTCTAACCATTTCTTGGTGGTTCAAACGCTGTTAGTTCTAATTCTGGGCCAGTGTATTTTTCAATACGAACCAGTGCCGAGTTCGCCGCACAGCCGTTTGCAAGTCGAGAGGTCGGAATATCCAACGTTAACACGTTACAACCGCCGTTCTTACAAATGCCGGTTTTCGGATCCAGATCCGGCCAGCCGCCTTCATGAATACACACTGAACCTTGCTTGATTCGGTCAGTCACTTCTGCACCAACCAATACTTGGCCACGGTTGTTAAACGCACGAACTAAATCGCCCGTTTTAATACCACGCGCTTTCGCATCTTCAGGGTGAATCCAAATAGGTTCACGGTTTGCAATTGCGTACTCTTCGCGAATCTTCGCGTAGTTAAACTGGCTGTGTAGACGATGCGCTGCGTGCGCGGTCATTAGCTGCAACTCGCCGTCTTTTGCATTGCCAGTGTACTCGGTTGGTGCCATCCACGTTGGGTGTGGAGGACAGTCTTCCAACTGATAACCTTCAATGGTTTTCGAGAAGATTTCGATCTTACCACTTGGTGTACCGAGTGGATTCATGATCGGGTCTTCACGGAAATCTGCGTAACGAACAAACTGTGCGTTCTTCTCGTTCCACTTCATCTCGATCAGTTGGTTATCTTCCCAGAACTTGCTGAAGTTCGGCATTGCTACGCGAGAGCCACGGCCACCGTGTTGCGCCGCCTTGTAGAAGCCGTACAGCCATTCCATTTCAGTTTTGCCTTCGGTGTATACGTCACGGCCACCCGGAGCTAGCATCTCGGCCATGTCCGCGAATACATCGAAGTCATTACGCGCTTCACCTTGCGGCTCAACCACTTGCTTCATTGGCACCAAGTGTTGGTTACTGTAGTCACCCGTCATCGTTAAGTCGTTACGCTCGAACGATGTGGTGATTGGCAGAACAATGTCCGCGTGCTTCGCAGCCGCCGTCCAGTAAGGCTCTGAAATCACGATCAGCTCAGGCTTTTGCCACGCTTTGATCAGACGGTTGGTGTCTTGGTGGTGAGTAAAGTTCGCACCACCTGCCCACCAAATCATCTTGATGTCCGGGAACGTCAGTTCATGACCGTTATGATGGTAGGATTGACCTGGGTTTTCCAACGCCTCGACAATACGCGCCACAGGGAAGCTTTGCACCGCGCCAGACACCGCCCAGTCGTTCCCCGCAGAAGAGCCGCCACCCAGCGATGCCGAAATCGCAGGAAGTACGCCAGCATCACGAGCAGGGTTACCACCGTTTGAATAGTGGTAAGAGAAACCAAAACCACCGCCCGGTAAACCGATTTGACCCAACATTGTTGCCAGTGTAACCAGCATCCAGTGACGCTGCTCACCGTATTGTTGGCGCTGCATGCCCCAACCAGCCATCAGCATGGTGCGGTTTTTACTGAAGATATCAGCCAGTAGCTCAAGTTGCTTCGCAGGTACGCCACAGATTTGTGATGCCCATTCTGCTGATTTTTCTACGCCGTCTTCTTCGCCCATCAGGTACGCTTCAAACTTGTCGTAACCTGCGGTGTATTTATCGAGGAAGGCTTTATCGTGCTTACCTTGTTTCACTAAGGTGTGTGCGATACCCATCATCATTGCCACGTCGGTCATTGGGTGAGGAGCAATCCACTCCGCATTCTCGCCAAAGAACTCGATGGTTTCAGAACGAATTGGGTCAATCGCAATGATCGTCTTGCCTGATTTTTTCAATTGATGGAAGAATTCAAGACCAGCACAGTCTGTTGAGCTCCACGCGATTTTTAGGGTGTTGATTGGGTTTAAGCCCCAAAGCACAACCACATCACTGTGCTCTAGTACCACTGGGTACGTGGTTTGTTGCTCGTACACTTCGATAGAGCCCACAACGTGCGGCATGATGATCTGCGCAGCACCCGTTGAGTAGTCACCCAAGTGGCCTGAATAACCGCCCGCCATGCTCATGTAACGTTGCAGCAAGGTTTGTGCTTTGTGCAGCACGCCACTTGAACGCCAGCCGTAAGAACCAGCAAACACAGAAGCCGGGCCATATTCTTTGCGAATTCGCATGTGCTGTTCGTGGATCAGCTTGTAAGCCTCATCCCAAGACACACGCACAAACTCATCACTACCGCGCACACCTTCTGGCGACGATGGGTTTGCCAAGTAACCTTTGCGAACCATTGGGTACTTAACACGCGCTTTAGTGTGCACTTGGTCAGGACCGGTGCTTTGTAGGCTGTTTGGTACCGTTTGTGGCAATGCGTTCGTGGTTGAAACCAGCTTACCGTCTTGCACTTCACACAGCATTGGGCCCATGCGGCCCGCCGTTAGAATGCCTTTGCCGCGAGCATTAGAAGAAGCAACAGACATAGGTGCAAATGAAGTGAATGCCATTGCACCAGCCGCCATACCAGTGCCTTTTAGAAATCCGCGACGGGTCATATTAGTCATAATCTTATCCTTCTATTTATCGTTAGTGACCAACCACATCTTTCGCGTGGTGCTGGAAGAACTTGGTTAGAATTTCTAGGTTCTCGGCTGAAATATCAGTTCGATCACCCATACTTTTCGCTACCGGTCCCCATGCATTCACTGTGAAGTGATTTGAAGGAATTTTCGCGTGACAAGTTGCACAGTAAACGTTGTCCAACTCTTCTGCGTATGACCATACTGGTTCAAGCGTGTCAACAACTGGAGAATCAATAGCGCCAGTTAGAGAAACCGCGCGCCATTCGTTGCCGTAAACATCTGCCTCAAATTCACCAGTTTCAAGCGCTTGTTGGCCTTGCTCTGTTAGCGTTGCTACGATGGCACGTTGACCTTCTCCCATGTAAAGCACTTGCTCTGCGCCTTTCATTTGGAATGCGTTCAACTTAACAGTGCGGTTGTCGCCTTCAGAGCTGATTACTTCCAACTTCGTCGTTGGGTTAATTTTACCCATCTCACCCATTGCGATTTCAGTCACAGGGTAAACAACCTTGGCATTAGGTGATGTTTTTGTGGTGAAGCTCATCAACGTTTCAAATGCCTTGCTGTCTAGCTCTGCTTCTGGTGCAAAGTGCGCCACACCTTTATGACAATCGATACACGTTTGATCGTTTGCTTTCGCGTAAGCGTGCATCTTCGCCGCATCACGTGATTGCTCAAACTCTTCCATTGCATCGAAATCATGACACGAACGACACGTCGCTGAATCATTTTCACGGAACTGAGCCCATACCGTTTCAGCCATATCTTTACGATGTGCTTCATATTTCTCTGGCGTGTCGATCTTACCTGTCACAAATTCATGGTAGATGTCTTTCGACGCGCGAATTTTGGTGATCAGGTAATCCATTGGTTCTTGAGGAATATGACAGTCAGAACATTCCGCGCGAATGCCTTTCGCATTACTGAAGTGCACTGAGCCTTGGTACTCTTTGTAAGGGGTTTCCATAGAGTGGCACGAGAGACAAAATTCAGTATCTGAGGTGTAATGCATTACTGCCGCACTCCCCCCCAAAGTTAACCAGCCCACACCAATGCCGGCAGCAACCAGCAGTGCAACATATCGTTTTTTTATTGACATAATTAGCAACACTTCCAAATAAAATGTAATTATAGGTCGCAAATTACTACTTTATGGGTAGTCCTCTCTTGATCCACATCATTTCCGTGTTGCTCTGTATGCCTCAAGTATGAAATTTTGTTATTTACATCTCAAAGATGAATATATGGCAATAATCCATTACCCAACCAACTATTCACCACATAAATCACTTTTATGAATGCAACTATTTGATTAAACAGATAAAAGGATGAGAGACTGAATCTCCACATTGATGCAGTAAGGACACGCATGTCAGTTTACATCGAGACGCACAGAAGCCAATTAAGACCCATCAAAGCCAGTGACTGGGAACTCTTTCAACGATTACTCTCCGAACAAGAGGTTATTGCGCTCTGTTTCGATCGTCCCAGCGAAACAGAAATAAGAGAAAAATTTGCTTCGCGATTATTACCATGGACCCCAAATAGCCAGCATTGGCTTTGCCTTGTAATACTCGATAAGCAATCTGAACAACCCATCGGCATCACTGGCTTTGCTATTGAAAACGGTAAGGCAGAGGTAGGTTACTTACTTTTGCCGGAATTTCATGGCCAACAGTTTGGAACAGAAACTCTTCAAGCGCTTCTATATTGGGCAACCTCGACACATAACATCAACCACTTTTCCGCGACGGTCACTGAAGGCAATATTGCGTCAGAACGTGTCCTGATAAAATGTGGTTTCGAACTCATTGAGGTCATTCCAGACGCATACCAAATTGGTGGCAAACCCTACGCCGATAAAATCTACTCACTACAAAAATAAGGACGTATTTTGAATAAAGTAGTCATCATTACCGGCGCAAGCCGAGGCATTGGAGCCGCAGCGGCGAAAAAGCTGGCCGGGCAAGGCTATCGCGTTTGCGTTAATTACCGCACTCAGCAAGAGGCCGCCGACCAAGTTGTGGCAGAAATACAAGCAAACGGTGGCAAAGCGATTGCCATCGCCGCAGACGTAGCCGATGAGAAGCAAGTGCTCTCCTTGTTTGATGAAACAGAACGTGAATTTGGTGCAGTGACGCACTTGGTCAACAACGTTGGCATCCTATTTACTCAATCGCCTTTGTCAGAAATCAGATTGGAACGCTTTCAGAAAGTAATGAACACCAATGTGAATAGCTGTTTTCTCTGCTGTCGAGAAGCGGCGAAGCGATTCAGTGCAGGCGGTGCAATTGTGAATGTCTCCTCTGGAGCGTCGCGCTCAGGCGCGCCATTTGAGTATGTCGATTACGCCACATCAAAAGGCGCGATGGATACCTTAACTAAAGGGCTCTCGCTAGAGTTGGCAGAGCGCAATATTCGCGTCAATGGCGTTCGACCTGGTTTCATCTACACTGATATGCATGCCGACGGCGGAGAGCCAAACCGAGTAGATAGACTCAGCCCTCAAATTCCTCTTAAACGCGGTGGCACGGTAGAAGAAGTGGCAAATGCGATCGCTTGGCTATTAAGTGACGAAGCCTCTTACATCACAGGATCATTTATCGATATTGCAGGGGGCAGATAGAATGCAAGTCCATATCCGACAAGCGATTCCCGATGATTTAGACGAAATTTTTCAGCTTAATTTTCAAATTAATTCACTGCATTTTGCGAATGCGCCAGAAGCCTTTGTTGCGCCATCAGAAGCTGATCGAGAATTTCTTGCACAAGCACTAGAGAACAAAGAGCGACTCTTTTTGATTGCCGAACGCGAACAGCAAATTCTCGGCTTCTTAACCGCGATGATCACCCAAAACGACACCGTCAGTTTTCTGATCAAAGACCCAATTTGTCGCGTGGGAACAATTGTTGTCGATGAAGCGCAAAAGCAGCAAGGAATCGGCCGCCAACTGCTCCTAGCCTGTGAGCAATGGGCGCGCGACGCCAATGCCACACAAATTCGATTGGAAGTGATGGAATTCAATCAGCCAGCACAGCGCTTTTACGATAATCAAGGTTTTAAAACTAACTCACGCATTATGCTGAAACATTTGTAACGATAACGACAATTAAGCGCTTTCACGACTAAACCCACCTAAATCGTATTTATCGATGCAATTTACCCCCTAATTTTAGAAAAAGACGATATGATGTGCGGATAAGGAGATTCGAACATGATTTATCTTTTCGATTGGGGGAACACCTTGATGGTAGATTTCCCTGAGGCACAAGGAAAAATGTGCGATTGGGAACACGTAGAAGCAGTTCCTCAAGCCAGAGAAACACTGGCAATACTTTCCCAAAATCATCCCATCTACATTGCGACCAGTGCATCTGATTCCAACATGGAAGAGGTTCAGCGTGCATTTGTTCGCGTCGACTTAGACCAATACTTAAATGGCTATTTTTGTTTTGCCAACCTCGGCATCGCTAAAAACCAACCTGAGTTTTATCTCGCCATCGCAAAACAGTTAGGGGTTAACGTGAGTGGAATAACCATGGTTGGCGATTTACCTCACAAAGATATTTACCCTGCGATGAAAGCGGGCGTAAACACAATTTGGTTTAACCCAACGGGCGCTGATGCACCAGCCGAAGCCATTCCTAACCAAATTCGTTGTTTATCTGAGCTTATCCCCTAACCGTTACTAACCTGCACTAATCAAGGAAGATGAATGCAAATCAGATCCATCAAGGTGAGCGATATCGCGCGCTTCACCGCGCTGTGGAATCGAGTGTACTCCGAAGGGGAATTTTTGATTTCTCCTGCACCCGATAACGCAACGCTTCGCAGAATCCTGCAACGTGTGGAAAACGAGTCCATCCCTCAGTTTGTCGCGTTTGACCGCCAAAAACTTATCGGTAGTGTTGAAATCTACCCAGCTGAGATGTGCGGTTACGAAAGAGAGCAACGCCTTCGCGTCGGTATTCTTGGTATTCACATCGACAAAAACTACCGAGGCAAAGGATTGGGGCGAAAACTGTTGGCTGTCGCGATCGCACGTGGTTGGGAATTTGGTTACGACCAAATCGCACTCTACGTATACAAAACCAACACACCAGCGATTGCTTTGTATGAACGGTTTGGATTTGAACATCAGGGGGAACTTGGGGAAGTGACCTTGCCAAATGGTAAAGTCTTGATGAGTCAAAAAATGATATTGTATAAAGCGCAAAGCCGTTCGAAAAGCCCAGATTTGTAGACTCACGATAACCGTTGTTCGCAACACTTATTCGGGGTTAACACCCTTGCGTCACATGCCCTCGAACAATTGAATCGTTAGAGGCTTGATTCACGTAGTAGAAATAGCATGCCTCTTCTGCCAGTGTGTAACCTTGCGGCCAAATGTACACAACGCGATCAACTCCCGATTTATCTAAGAACTGATAATCAGGAATCGCGACAAAATGAGCACTGTTTGGGTGCTGCTGACCGATGATGCAAAAATCACTGCCTTTGCACGGCACGTCAATTTTCGAATAACCTCTGGCTGGTAGATCGATTTCTAACAAAGCTCGAATACTATCGGCACTCGCTTCTGGCATGCCTTTGCGTGTTTTGACATGTCGGTCAATGTAGTGAACGTGCTCTTGGCCGTAAGCGTTATCAATCACTGATTGAGCATGGAAGAACTTGAGAGCCGTACCCAAAGAAGACTGAGAACTGTGCAGCATCGCAGCGTATGCTTGGCGATGAATATCGAGTGGTACTGGTAAAGCAGCTAATGCGATGAAAGCCAAAGTGGTAAGCACTATGGTGATTTCCATCAGCGTAAATCCCTTTGATTTCACGTTTCTTATCTCAACTAGCCCAAGACAATAGCCCCACATCCATGTGAGACCGAGCCAATATATCGCCAATTTCTTACGATTAAAGGCTTAAGGGGTAAGAAGAGACAAACACCACGCAAACTTGAGAACAGCAGCCAAAGAGCAGTGTAACAAAACGACGCTATGTGTCAGATATTAGACGGTTTTTACTCTCTAGTTACTGAGTAAAGACACATTATTTCGCACCAGACCACGACGAACATTCGTGCACATTTTGCCAAAACGACGAATCTCATCGAACTGCGGAACAATGCCGCGCTCCATGGCTGACTCCCAATAAGTGACTTCTGAATCGACCATTTCCAACAATTTCTTCGGACAGCCAATGCACTGCCCTTCTGGTCCACATACAAACGTTTCTGGTTCATAAATTGGTAGTTCCGCTTTTACTTGCTCGATGATGCTACGCATGGCGGTCATTCGATCTGGCTTTACCTTCATCATTCTGCTCCACGGATTAAGATGAAGCAGATTGTACCCACTGATACGCAAATGTCCCTAGCCAATTTAGGTATATTCTGTTTGAATCGATTTCTTTATCGTCAGATCCGGCTTTTTAACCACCAAATACACCGCCGTAGCTGCCAGTACGAAACCAGAAATCCCCATCCAATCAAATGACTCTCCAAACGCGAGCCAAGCCTGAATCGCCGTCGTTGGCGGCACTAGGTAGAATACAGAAGCTACGCTCGATGCAGCACCGTTCTTAACCATGTACAGCAGCAGTAGAATAGCTACACAAGAGAGCACGACGACCAACCACAACACAGTCAAAATAAACTCCAGTTCCCACTGCACTTGCATGGTTTCAAACTGCATCGCAACGGGCAGAAACATGACGAGCGCGGCCAAATATTGCACCGTCGCACCACCCACCATATCCACTTGTTGGCAATGTTTTTTCTGATACAGCGTCCCTAGCGTGATACCAACCAAAGCCAACAAACACAAACCAATGGCCAACACTTTATGCTGCTCGGATTGCCACTCCATTTTGCCCATCAACACCATAGCGATACCGACAAAACCAAGAGCCAAACCCAACCATTGCGAGGGTTTAAATTCCTCACGAACAAACGCCACCAGTAAAGCCGCGGTTAAAATCGGTTGAATACCCACCAGCAACGAACTCAACCCAGCAGGCATACCCAAGGCGATAGCGAAATAAGTACCGCCCAGATAGAAACCGTGGATCAACGCACCAACTACACAGCTGTGCCAAAAATCTTTTCCTGTCGGCAACCTTCTACGCAATACCGCCACAAGAACCAGAAACAATAAGACATTGAATGCCATACGGATAGAAAGTAGTGTCGCTGGCTCGGCATATTGCAAACCAAAACGCGCACCAACGAATCCAGAAGCCCAAAGGATGACAAATACAAAAGGGATGGCTCGGATTAACATGATCGCCTCACTCACGCTTGTTTTATGTTTTGAGATACTGCTAATGTAATTAGGTACAGTGTTTTCAAAAAGTGACAGATGGAAGTGTTTTTATGGGTACAGATTTATTGGAAAGCGGTGAAGGGAATAAGTACCTCGTGGTGGAAAAACACCTCAAACAAGCCATCAATGCTGGCGTTTATCAGGCGGATGATCGACTGCCCTCCATTCGCTCGTTGAGCCAAGAATTAAACGTCAGTAAAAATACCGTGATTCGTGCGTATCAAGAGCTGGAAGCACAAAACTTGGTTTACTCGGTTCCCAAATCGGGTTATCGAGTTAAAGTCGCCTTGCCGACCTCTCGCTCAATTCCGGATCCGACTCGCGTGGATTTGCTCTCGATCTGCAAAGAAATCCTTACTTATCCTGAATACCAAGAGCGTTTGCCTACCGGTTCTGCCCACCCAAACATTGACTCCCCCGCGATCAAAAGCTTGTACGCCGAGATCGGCCGCCACAGCCGCCAGCAAACGCATGTACCGAGCCATTACCAATTACCACCCGGTGATCACCTCTTAATCAAACAACTAGCGAAAATCACACAAGATTTGGGCACGCCAGCCAAGTTGGATGAGATCATGGTGACGCACGGCGCGCAACAAGCCATTAGCCTAGCGCTGCGCGCAACGACACAAAAAGGCGATATCGTCGCGGTGGAGTCCCCTTGCTATTTTGGCAACTTATTGATGCTAGAATCACTCGGCCTCAAAGTGGTGGAAATTCCGAGTTGCCCACGCGACGGTATGTGCCCCGAAGCCTTAGCAAAAGCAATGGCGACATGGGACATAAAAGCGATCATCGTAACGCCAAACTTCACCAATCCAACTGGTGCCATGATGCCGCTAGAAAAGCGTCAACAATTACTATTGGCGTCCGGCAATATTCCTATTATCGAAGACGATGTGTTTGGCGGGTTAAGTTATGATAAGCCGTTGCCAAGCTTGAGATTGCTCGATGACAAGCAACGCGTAATTTACGTAAATTCGTTATCCAAAACGCTCGATTCGCGTTTGAGAATTGGTTGGATGTTGGCGGGGCGATATCGAGATCAAATTGAGCAATATCTACTGTGTGAGAACATGGGCAGTTTGAACCTGATGCAATCCGCCGTGGCAACGTTTCTAACGTCAGGCAAGTATCGAACGCATACTGCGCGAATGGGTCGGGTTTATCAAAACAACATGCGACGATTTATCCAGATGCTTCATCAATACTTGGATGAATACGAACCTCTAAAAAATCGATACCAGATCAACGCCGTACAAGGCTCGTTCTTACTTTGGTTGCGACTGCCCGAAGACACGGACAGCTATGCGTTGTATCAAGCATGCAATAAGCACAGAATCAGCCTACTTCCCGGCACCGTATTTGGCACTCAAGGGCAATATCGGCATTGCGTACGCCTCAGCGTGGCAAACTTTGGTCATGAAACCGATTGGAGTCAAGCGATGCAAACACTGGCAAAATTGATAGCAAAGCATGCCTGTTAACTCGCTCTTGCTAAATGAACTTATGCCTACACACGCAAACACGTAACAACAAAAAACTCCACGCAAAGGTGGAGTTTTTCATATCGTCATCGCCTTCAGTGCGACTTAATTTGCCACATTCTCGCGACGTTTTCGGCTAAGTTAGCAACGTTGACGTCGGCCTCTTTCATGGCCTCAGGTAAGCTCATCGCCCTTGGTACACAAGCAAACACCGCATCAATGCCGCACTCATAAACCGCCTGATAGTTGTCGCCCACACAGCCTGCTAATGCAATGACTGGTAAATTACACTGCTTGGCGACCTGAGCAACGCCCATCGGCGTTTTGCCATGTGCGGTTTGATGATCGATTCGACCCTCGCCTGTAAATACGATATCCGCATCCGCAACATGCTGAGCAAGTTTGACCGTTTCAAGCACAATCTCAATTCCCGGTTGCAAACGTGCTGGCGTGTACCCGAGCAAGGCCGCGCCCATACCACCAGCAGCACCCGCCCCTTCACGAGTCAGTACATGCATACCCGTCGCTTGTTCCGTCAACTCGCCAAACTTGCGCAATGCGTTATCGAGCAGAGTAACGTCTGATACGGTCGCTCCCTTTTGCGGGCCAAAGATAGCCGACGCGCCTTTGTCACCACAGAGTGGGTTATCAACATCGCACGCTACCAACACTTCGCAAGTTGCTAAACGAGGGTCAAGACCAGAAATATCGATGGACGCAAGCGCCGCTAACCCGCCTCCATTTGGGGTAATTGCATGACCAGATTCATCAAGAAACGCCACCCCCAACGCGGTCAACATGCCCACGCCACCATCATTGGTAGCGCTGCCGCCCAAACCAATGATTAAGCGTTGAATACCTCTATCTAGCGCGTGTTTGATCAGCTGTCCAGTACCAATGCTACTGGTCAGTTTTGGGTCGCGAGCATCACTCGGCACAAGGTGCAGACCACTGGCCTCCGCCATTTCAATAACCGCGGTTTCGCCGTCGCCGAGAATGCCATAAAACGCTTCAACATCATTCCCTAATGGCGCGGTCACTGTTGTGAAGACTTGTTCGCCTTGAGTTGCATCTATCAAAGATTGAACCGTGCCTTCGCCACCGTCTGCGACCGGAACCGTAACAAACTCAGCATCATGCCATACGCGAGCAAGACCTGTTTTGATCGCCTCGCTCACTTGTTTGGCGGTTAAGCTTTCTTTAAATGAATCAGGTGCAATTACCACTTTCATACGTATTTCCAGAGACTTATAAGAGAACGAGGCTCAAAATGTACACCAATGCCATTGCCGTGACACCTTGAACGAGCGTAGCCATGGTTTGCGCGCGGTACGCTAAGCCCACCGACATGCGGCTAAACTGCGAAACTACCCAGAAGAAACTGTCGTTTGCATGAGAAACCGTCATCGCACCAGCACCGATCGCCATCACCGTTAATACGCGGCCCATTTCTGAATCGAGCCCCAATTGCGTAAGCATAGGCGCAACCAAAGCCGATGTGGTCACCAATGCAACCGTTGATGAACCTTGCGCCGACTTTAGCGCAGCCGCAACGATAAATGGCATGAAAATACCCACGCCCAGCGCCGATAGCGTCGTACCTAAGTATTCACCTAGCGGCGTGGCTTTTAATACCGCGCCAAATGCACCACCCGCACCGGTAATCAAAAGAATAGGCGCAGCAGCCGTAATACCTTGGCTGATTCGCTCGCCAAATTCTTCAATCTTGTTGTCTGATTTGAGTAGGCGAACAGAAAGGAACAGGCCAATCACCAATGCCGTTAGTGGCTGCCCTAAGAAAGTCAGAACATCAAACACAAAACCTTCGCCCAGCGGTAGGCTTGGGAATTTCGCGATAGAGCCAAAACAGATCAATAAGATAGGAACAAAAATAGGAGCGAATGCTTGGCTCGCCGTTGGCAATTTGCCGTAAGACGCTTTGAGTGCTTGCCAGTCTTGCTGAATTTCTTCTGCGGCTTCAATGCCATCTGGTTCAACATGTTGGAATCGGTTCGCCCACAACATCCCCGCTAACGCCGCAACCGCTGCAACAAACACACCCACACCAATCACTAAACCAAGGTTAGATTCCAGGCCTAAGTTACCCGCAGCGGCAATCGGGCCAGGAGTTGGCGGCACAAACGTGTGCGTTGCGTATAGGCCAGTTGCCAACGCCACACTCATCGCAACGCTTGAGGTTTTTAAACGCTTAGCGAGTGATTCTTTGAGCGAGTTCAGAATGACAAAGCCTGAATCACAAAATACTGGAACAGAAACGATGTAACCGATGATGCTCATGGTCAATGTTGGGAAACGCTCACCCAACACTTTGATGACCGTATCGGCCATGGTGATCGCCGCACCACTTTTTTCCAAAATAACACCGATGATGGTACCTAAAACGATAACCAAACCAATGTAACCAAGGATGCCGCCAAAGCCAGAAGCAATGGTTTTGGCAATGCTATCTGCCGGTAAGCCGTAAGCAAATGCCGCAAGGAACGCCGCGATGATCAGCGCTAAAAAGGGATGTAATTTGAATTTGGTGGTCGTGAGCACAATAAATGCGATCACCCCAAGCAGGATTAATATAAGGTTCATGATAACTCCATTTATTCTTATTTTGCTGAGCGAGTCCGTGTTGGCTCACTCAACATGTAGGGACGCATGAATTATTAATCGTTTGCTTTCGAATTCCTTTAGGCGGAGTGACAAATGATGTGGTCAAAAAATAACGCGTATTGTGCAAATGCACAACATCACGACATTTTTGAGAGCCGAGTCGCAATATAAAGCTCCGCTAACCCCACAAAATTGGTTGTTGGTAGCCCTGTTATTTCGGTGATTTTCTCTAACCGATAGCGCAGAGTGTTCCGGTGAATAAACAGCATTTTAGAGCATTCTGTTACATTGCCATTGCATTCAAACAGTGCATCTAGGGTTTTCAATAATTGCCCAGATTTGTCTTTCTCTTTCAACCGTTTCACACCATCAATAATTTGTTCACCTTGCCAAATATCCGCCAACGGCGCTAACAAAACAGGCAAACGAAGTTCATCGAACAGGTACTTACGTTTCTCTGGGTAGAACTGCTTGCCAATAGCTAATACCTGCTTCGCACTTTGGTATGACAACGCGACATCTTTAGGCTCATTAAACAGCTGCCCTAGCGCAATGTGAAACGTATGCGAATCGTGATCGCTTAAACGCGACATCAACTTATCAATGCGCTCACTTTCAACTTGGCTATCCCACTGATTGGCGGAATGACACGGTTTCAACACCACAATTTCATTCACTGAGACAATCGCAACTAGGTTGTTACGCTCTGGGTATTCAAGCAGCTCAACAATATTGCGCACACTCTTCATGCTTTTCGAGGCGGACGGCGTCGAGACTTCAATCACCGTTGCCACCCGTGGTTGAGTAACATCGATAGAAAGACGCATCGCCCAATCTTTCAGCTCTTCATCGGTCAATTTCCCATTGATCCAAGCCAGAATAAACTCTTCGCGATGACGTCTGTCCCACTGAAATTTTTCCACCAGCGCGGCTTGCTCGATTGTCAGTTCAGCGGTCATTTTAACCAGTTTTGCAAAATCTCGGATTTTCTCCGGCTCGCCTGTGACACCAACAATACCAACCACGTCGCCATGTAATTTCAACAACATATTGATACCGGGTTTGACACCCTGCAACGTCAAACATTGCTGCTCATTGAGCTCTAGCGAATCGCCATGATTCAGCGCCAGTACCGCGCCATCATGCACTTGCCCAACACGTTTAGGGTCGCCACTGCCAATAATGATGCCTGCTGAGTTCATCACATTCACATTGTGACCAATGATGGACATGGTTCGATCAACAATTTGTTGTGCTAAAGCGTGGTCGAGAATCACCATTTCGAGTTTCCAAATTGACCGTTTAATCACTCAATAAATCACAAATGGCAAACTATCGCGATGCTGCGGTTCTAAATAACGGAAGCAGCTCAAAGCATTATCCAATTAACCATGTTTAAAAAGTGGATTAAACCTTCATTTTTAGCAGCGGGTTATATACTTAGAACAAAGGTTACCAATGCATTCTTCACTGTGCATTGATGCCACTCGTCTACCTACAGAGGAGAGATCAACATGGAGTTACGGAATAAATCGGGTGAAGTCGCAAAAATTGCAGATAACCTCACTTTGAAGGAAATCACAGAAATGGGCTACACCGTAGATTTATGCGATGAAGCATTTGCCCCTGGAGAGCATTGGAAAGCGGAAGGTAAAACGCAAGGTATGGGCGAGTATCCAGAGGAGTAAACGTCCTGACGAACCAGCGCAAAAAAGCGTTCCACAAACAGAAAAGCCGAGCGACTTAACGCTCGGTTTTTTACTTCTGAACTTCTTGAATAAACAAGCTCATCTCTTCTAGATAATTGCCGTTTGAGCATCCCCAGTCGGTGACCTCAATCAACTCTGTAACTAACTGTCCAGACTCATCATCTTGCACTCTCTGCACAAACGCTTCAAAACGTTCCAGTTGTGCCTGACTCTTAACGCCATGCACGGCATATTCTACAAGCAAGCCGTTGTACGTCTGCCAGCGCTGATCGCCCGCAACATCATTGCTTAAACTCACAGAACACTTTTGTTGAATGCTTTCAACCGCATCATTTCTTGGTGGCGCGACTGTGGAACATCCAACTAAAATCGTACCTACCGCCAATAACGTAACTTTTGTCTTATTTATCATATCGTTTCCAACTGTATCGCCACGATATGGAAATCTTATTACACCTGATAAGGATCATCGATAGCGCACCGCAGATTAATTACTTAATAAACTGTAAACTCCATACCAGTCTTAACACTGCAAGCTCATAACTCCTATTAACTCACCCAAATGTAAACAAATAGTAAAATCACCTTTACGCGATGCAAAATCGACAAATGAGATTAGCGTTCCTTTCTCGCGACCAAGCGTGCAATAATCAACTGTCTACATAACGAAACCATTTGAAGGATCAAAATGACCGCAACGGATTACCTCAACGACCTCAATCAACGTTACCTTGCGATTCACCGCACCAAAGAAGATTTCTTTTGGGAAACTTACATGGGGATCAGCGATGACCACGATGGCTCGACGCAAGCACAAACGGCATGGACAAGCTTTTTAAGCAACGCCGAGCAAATTACTGCCATCAAACAACAGCTTGAAGCCGCGGACTCAATTACCGACCCACAAGAGAAACAACAAACCATTACAGGTCTTTCGGGTTGGCTGGCGATGTTTGAATCTCACGCTATCGAGGGCGAAAAAGCACAAGCGTTGAAAAATCAGCTCATTGCCTTTGAAGCTGAGCTCTTCGAGAAAAAACAGAACCACGTACAAACATTTACCGATGAGAACGGCGAGCAAGTAGAAGGTTCACTTCCAGTATTAAGCTCAACCATTCGCACCAGCAATCATGAAGAAGTTCGCCAATCGGCTCATCAAGCGTTGCTGAACCTTGAACAATGGCTACTGCAAAACGGCTTTATTGAACTGATCAAACTGCGCAACCAGTTCGCTCGCTCACTGGGTTATGCGACTTTCTTTGATTACTCCGTGCAAAAAACGGAAAAGATGAGCACTGAGCAGCTATTCGAGATTTTGGAAGATTTCGAACAACGCACGCGAGATGCGCACCTAAACAGCTTAGAAAACTTGGCGAAAGAGAAAGGCGCAAGCGCACTAGCAGGCTACAACTTTGTTTACTCATTCGCGGGTAACGTTATGCGTGACCTTGACCCATACGTGCCGTTCTCAAAATCTCTGAGACGCTGGGTAGAATCATTTGGTCGCCTAAATATTGATTACTCTGGCGCGACGCTAACGCTGGATTTACTAGATCGCAAAGGTAAGTACCCGAATGGGTTCTGCCACGGCCCTATCCCTTCTTTCTATAATCAAGGCGAGTGGGTCGCAGCGCAGGTGAACTTCACCAGCAATGCCAAACCAGACCAAGTGGGCAGTGGCTACGATGGCATTAACACGCTGTTCCACGAAGGCGGCCACGCAGCACACTTTGCGAACGTAAAAATGAACGCGCCTTGTTTCTCGCAGGAGTTTGCGCCAACGTCAATGGCTTATGCAGAAACTCAGTCGATGTTCTGTGATAGCCTGTTAACCGATGCCGATTGGCTAAAACAATACGCACTGGATGATGAAGGGAATTCGGTTCCTGATGAGATTATTCAAGCGATGATCAACAGTCGTCAGCCATTCAAAGCTTATGAAGAACGTAGCATCTTGGTTGTGCCGTACTTTGAACGCGCGTTATATCAACTGAGCGATGACGAGTTAACGCCAGAACGCATCACTAAGCTGGCTCGCGATTGTGAAAAACAGATCCTTGGTTTGGAATGCAGCCCTCGCCCACTGATGGCGATTCCACATTTGCTATCCGACGAAGCGGCTTGTGCGTATCAAGGTTACCTACTCGCGCACATGGCGGTGTACCAGACCCGTGCATACTTCCTTGAGAAGTTTGGTTACCTAACGGATAACCCAGAAATTGGCCCACTGCTGGCAAAACACTACTGGCACGCAGGTAATCACTTGTCGCACAACGAAACCATTGTCAGCCTGACTGGCGAAGGCTTCAATGCCAAATACCTTGCAGACGTGTGTAACCTGTCACCAGAACAGGCATGGGAAGTGCAGCAGAAGAAAATCGACTCACTTGCGACGCGAGAGCGAGTACCAGTCGCTTCACTGAACGCCGCGATTAAAGTCGTCGACGGCAGTAAAGAGCTGGCAAGCAACACCATCTCTGACGAACAAATGTGTGACGATTTTGAACATTACATCGTAGAGACTTACGGTCGATAACACGCAGAAAGCCAGGAGCTCGCCTTCTGGCTTTTTATTCTTTAGCTAATGCAATAGGAAGGAAGATCCATGTACCAAGAAGTCATCAAATTTTGGTTCGAGGAGCTATCGCCCCAAAATTGGTTTGAAAACAACCCAGAACTGGACAAGCGTATTACATCGCGATTTGCCTCGGTATTAGAACAAGCGGCTCGTTGTGAACTGTTTAATTGGCGTGACAGCACACAAGGACGATTGGCCGAAATCATCGTCCTCGACCAGTTTTCACGTAATGTGTATCGCAACACCCCAAAAGCGTTTGCACAAGACCCACTCGCATTAGCATTGGCTCAAGAGGCAATTCGGTTAGGTCACGACAAAGAATTAGCGCCTGAGCAGCTAAGTTTTTTGTACATGCCGTTTATGCACAGCGAATCTCGCCTCATTCATGTCGAAGCTGAAAAATTGTTCCGCGCATCAGGGCTTGAAAATAACTACGATTTTGAGCTAAAACACAAAGCCATCATCGACCAGTTTGGGCGCTATCCTCATCGCAATGTGATATTAGGAAGAAAGAGCACTCCCGAAGAGTTAGCGTTTTTGAAGTTTCTAAATAACAATGAATAATGAGTTAACCATGAGAGACCACGCAGTATGTTGGCCATGCTTGCTAAAACTAGACGGCGACGATGAGCTGATCTACACGCATTCCCAGTCCGACTTAGACTCTGAATGCGAAGCCCTCATTTTTGGGCAAGATGATTACGTTATCGACTCAAATGGCAACACGTTTGAATTGAAAAACAATGGTTCGAACACCACTCTTTTACATCTAAAAGAACGAACGCTTTCCGTAGAAGAGGTTACGTCATTAATCCAATCGCATGAATTCAGCCTCGCGCAACGGTGCATTATCAAGATTCATTTCACCTCGGTGAGGCAAGCTGTTGAGGCCTTAGCTCACTAACTCAATCCCAACATGCAAATCATTAAACAAAATTATCATTTTTATAATTTATGATAATTTTATGTAATCAACATCACACCATATACTCTCCCACATCGAAACAAGACAACGTTCAAACACACATGTTGGGAGCAAACAAATGAAAATGAATCATGTCGGTATTATGGTCGGAGATATGGACAAAGCGGTTGAGTTTTACACGCAAGCGCTAGGTCTAAAAGTCGTTATGGGCAACACGAAAGTGATTGAAGAACGCGAAACGGCAATTGGCAGAATGTGTATTGCGGTCTTTGGGGAAGGCTTTAAAGGCTTCAACATTGCGCACCTTGTGACAAGTGATGGCATCGGCCTTGAGTTATTCGAAATGAAAGAGCGTCAAGAGCGCCATGAAGTGGATTTTTCTCGCATCGGTATCTTCCATTTCTGTTTGCAGACAGACGATTTTGAAGGTGCTATCAAACGCACCGAAGCACTAGGTGGCAAAGTTCGCATGGACATCATGCGTTACCACCCAGAAGACGATAATAAGCCTGCGAAAATGGTTTACCTAGAAGACCCATTCGGCAACCTATTCGAGCTTTACTCACACACTTACGAAGAAACTTACGCTTCTGATTACGAGTAATAGCCCCATCCATATTCCAAAAGGCTAGCAATACGCTAGCCTTTTTTTGTTTGCTTTGAGTTGCAGTGTTTCTGCACTCGCTCTAGCAAAAAAACATCTGGAATTTGATCATTTCTCTCACCACTTTTAAGGTCACTTTATACTTACCTCAACACAATGCAAAAAGGAGTGAAGCATGCCCACCAAAAATCCAATCGCCATCAAAGCGCTTGATCATGTTGTTTTAAGGACCTGTAACCTCGATGCTATGTTGCATTTCTATCGAGACATTTTGGGCTGCCCTGTCGAACGCGAAGTAACGGAACTTGGTTTAACTCAACTTAGGGCAGGTAACGCATTGATTGATGTAGTGACGGTAGACAGCGAATTGGGCCAACTCGGCGGTAAGCCACCAGTTCAAAATGGTCGTAATATTGACCATTTTTGCCTGCAATTGGCGCCTTTTTCCGAGGATGAATTACTGGAATATCTGCGTGCGCGCGGCATTGAAACCGAAGAGTTTGCGAAGCGGTATGGCGCACAAGGGTTCGGTAGATCACTCTATATACATGATCCGGAAGGAAATGTCGTCGAGTTAAAACCTCAAGTGATTGATG
Organism: Vibrio sp. 1727; assembly: GCF_033344415.1. NCBI lineage: Bacteria > Pseudomonadati > Pseudomonadota > Gammaproteobacteria > Vibrionales > Vibrionaceae > Vibrio > Vibrio sp. 1727. The sequence goes on along the minus strand of NZ_JAWPOT010000019.1, from coordinate 91,516 downwards.
AGTAAGCGAGTAAAAAACCTTGTTATATTCTGAAAATAACAAGGTTAACTTCTAAAATAATTATTGAAGTAAGAACATATTATTAAGTCAAAATTATATCTGGCTCACCTATTTCTTTTTCTCGCCACCATTGTTTATTTATATGTTCTTGATGAACGTAAAAACTCTCCCCCGGCATTGGCGTCAGCAGCGTTATATGTTCTTTTTGACAATGGGTAAGCAAATCTAAAATCGGTTCGTCCCAGCGGTGAGTAAATAGCTCGTATGTAGCCCAATGCACGGGCAACAGTTTTTTCGCATTTAAATCGCGAAACGCTTGCACGGTATGATGAGCCTGCATGTGCCCCCAGTTTTCGACCGGATAACCTTGGCCTTTCACATCAGCAGCCACTTCCAAACAGGCAATGTCGATTGGTCCACATCGCAGTGCGATCTCGGAAAAGTGCGAATCGTAAGCTGAATCGCCACTAAAATAGAGCGTCTCTTCTTTGCCTTTGATGACCCAAGAAGCCCACAGGGTCGAGTTTTTATCGAAATAAGTACGACCCGAATTATGGTTAGCAGGCGTACAAATCAGTTCGATTCCGGCATAGTGCACGCTATCCCACCAATCGAATTCCACGATGTTGTCTGCGCAAACGCCCCACTTTATCAGATGCTTGCCAACCCCTAAGGGTACATAAAAAGTCACGGGTTTATCGGCGTAGAAACGTATGGTCGATGCTTCTAAATGGTCGTAATGATCGTGCGAAATCACGATAATTTCAGGAATCGGCAAACAATCTCTGGCATGGGTATTGGGAATATTGCGTTCAAACCACGCTTTTGCGATGAACGGAGAAGCGTAATCAAATACCGGATCAGTCAGAATTCGAATGCCATCGACCTCCACCAGCATGGTGGAATGGCCCAGCCAAGTAACGCGCATCGATTCACTTCTCTGCGCAAACTGCGTAGGTTGAATTGGGAAATGTGGCAGATGTTCGTTAGGACTCAATGGCGTTCTACCACCAAGATAGCTCCAACACACCTGCCAGAATGATTGCGGGCTAGGGATATTTGGCATCTCGTTTTTAACGCGGCCGTTTTCAAATTGAGGCGAGTGGTGAACACGGTGCGCCAACTGCGCATGGTAGGTTTGAGGGGAAATCAGTGAACTTGGCTTTTGTGTCTTTTGTTCACTCGTTAGGTATGTGCGCTTAAGTATCGTTTCAGACATATCGTAGTTTTGTCTCGCTTGCGAACGCTCAACAGTAGGTTTATTAAAACGTGCGTGTATGTCTATTTCGTGACCAAAATGAGGTGTAAGATGAAGATTCAGTTTCAATCAAACGTTTTCTATATTAAGGAAGCGGTTCTCAAACCTTCTGAATACTGCGTCGGTTTGAAAGGAGAAAGCTATGGTGACTTGCAGCCAATACGATTTTATTGAAATCGCCTGTATGTTTAAGCTCCCTATCGAGATCACACTAAAAAATGGTGAAACTCATCAGGGCAACGCGTTCGACACAGGCTACGACATGCAGCGACAAGAGTGCTTGTTTTTAGATATGGATGGTGAGCACACCGCCTTCCCGACTGAACAATTAGTCGCAATGCGCGCGCTCAAAACCAATCCGCATTTTGATGAAGTGACGTTTGAGTAAACGTCCTTCTTTCACTGACACCGTCCAATAAAAAACGCCTCTCAAGCTGACACAACTTGAGAGGCGTTCTCTTACACGGTTCACTGGAACTTGTTGTTATTCACGCGACCGGATGAAAACCAACATCGGCATCATGATCACGAACATCACTCCCACAAGCTGGAAGGTGTGCACAAACGCGACCATTTGCGATTGCTGCTGCAACATCTGTTGGTATTGGTCTAACGCAACCGGGTCGGTAATGGAAAGCCCCTGATTGGCCGCCCAGTCATGCAAGTTAGGATTATAAGGATTAATACCCTCTCCCAGCGCATGCCATTGCTGCTGACTATCACGATATTGGAACGTGGTGGCGATAGAGATACCAAACGAACTACCAATCGTACGGAACAGATTGTAAATACTTGCCGCCGCGACAGATTGCTCTTTCGGAATCGTTAAATACGCCAAGGTGGACAGCGTCGAGAAGGTTAAACCAAGCCCCATGCCCTGAATCATACTCGGCATCACAATCCAAAATGTATCGATCTGCAGTGAGTATTGCGTCATCAAATAACTACCAATCCCGATGCAGCTCAAGCCAAAGACTATTTTGATTCTGGGATCGAATTGCGGATTGAGCTTAATCACCAAAATCAACATCGCCGCTGACGCCAATCCACGCGGTGCCATTAATAAGCCAGTGGTTGAGACCGGATAATCCAGCAAGCTTTCCAACAGCATCGGTTGTTGAGTCGTCAGGCCAAACATCGCCATCGACACCACGGCAATCATCAACGACGAGACCATTAGATTTCGGTCTTTAAGCAGCCATAATGGCGCTATTGGGCTTTTGGTTTTCCAGCTGCGATAAATCCACATCACCGATCCCATGACTGCGAGTAATATCGCGGTCTGGATCATGCGTGAGTTGAGCCAGTCTTCTTCGTTACCTTTATCCAACACAAACTGCAGCGCGCCCACACCTAACGCCATGTAACCGATGATCCACCAGTCAAAGTTAGGTTTGGATTTGTTGTCGATGTGGATATAACGATAAATCAAAGAGGTACAGATCAAACCGAATGGCAAGTTAATGTAAAAAATCCAGCGCCAGTTGATGTTGTCGGTGATCACCCCACCCACGACTGGGCCCAAAATAGGACCAAGCAAAATGCCGATGGAGAAAATCGCCATCGCTTTGCCTTTTTGCTCGTACGGATAAATCTGCACTAATGTCGACTGCGCCAATGGAATCACCGACGCGCCGAAAGCGCCTTGGATAATGCGAAATAGCACCATCTCTTCAAGAGACTGTGCTTGCCCACAAAGCGTACTGGCAATCACAAAACCGATCACAGCAACCAGCATAACTTTGCGTTCACCAAAGCGCGACACCCAGAAACTGGTCATCGGAATGAAGATCGCTTCCGCCATGCTGTAACCCGTCAGCACCCAAGTAATTTGGTCTGCCGTTGCGCCCAACGCGCCCATCATGTGCGATAGCGACACGTTCGCAACGGTCATATCGATTAACACCATGATGGCAGAAAGCATCACGGCGACGGTGGCAATCCCCCGTTTGTCTGCCGTAATTTGATGGCTCATTGCACGCTACTTTGCAAATCAATAGTGACTTCTGAGCTCGCACCCACGCGAAGTTGCGGCGCATCGGCCGGTACTTCTAATGCCAAACGTACAGGGAAACGCTGTTTGATTTTAACCCAGTTACCCGTTGCGTTTTCTGGTGGCATCAAGGAGAACGATGTACCACTCGCAGGCGATAGTTGTTCTACCGTTGCTTTCCACACCACATCTGGGTACATATCAATCACCACATCCGCATGCATGCCAGGTTTAATATGCGTAAGATCGGTTTCTTTAAAGTTCGCGCGTACCCAATAGCTGTCTTTTAAAATCACAGGGAACAGCGTTTGACCCACGCTAACGACCGAGCCTACGTGCGTATTGATTTCACCGGCAATGCCATCCACTGGTGACGTAATGTCGGTGTAGCTCAAGTTCAGCTCTGCTTGCGCTAACTGTGCTGCCGCTTGTTGAACAACCGCAGCCTCTGCGCCTTCTTCACCACGGTTCGCAATGGCTTTTTCTACCGTCGCACGTGCTTGCTCTAGGCTCGCTTGGGCATTGGCGAGTTTGTTTTTCGCCGTATCTAAATCTTGGTCCGACGCCAGTTTGCGTTTCACTAGGGAATCCGTACGTTTGTACTCTACTTGCGCTTCTATCAGGTTAGAGCGCGCCGCATCTAAGCCCGCAACAGCTTCAGTTACCTGCTTATCGGCTACGTCATGTTGCTGGACCGCCAATTGGTATGCCGCTTTTGCTTGCTTCACTGCCAACAAATATGGGCGTGAATCTATCTTCAGCAGTAGGTCACCTTTGTTAACGGATTGGAAATCTTTAACATCCACAGAAACCACTTGGCCTTTTACCTGAGGCGCTACCGACAGAATTTTTGCCCTAACGTAGGCATCTTCCGTGCTTGGGTGACTGTCTGAATACTGCCAAGACCAATACATCGCACCAAATGCGATAACACAGAGAGTAAAGAAAAGAGTTTTTACCAGCTTAGATCTGGAGGAGGAATGCTTTGCGATGTCGTCGCTCATTTATATTGTCCACTTGTTCAATTATGTGATCAGTGTAGGACTTTTCGATCTTCCGACAATAAAATGATCTGCAAGGTAAAGATCCAATTTTGCATGTTGCTAAGTGGAGTAAATGATGTGCAATCAAAACGAGGATAAAAAAGAGGGGCAGTCCCCGTAACCGCCCCCAAAGTCATGCCAATAATAGTAATGTGCGTGTAACTACTGGTTTTTCTTAGAACTTGTAACCGCCGCTGATCATAAATACCCAAGGGTTAATTTTGACGTCGGTTTTTTGCTTCACTCCACCTGCTTTATAAGTTGCTTCTGTCTCAATGTTTGCGTACCACGCAGCGGCGTTGAGGAACCATTGATCGTTGATCATGTAGTCCACACCAATATTCGCTGCTAGACCGAATGAATCATCTAATTTCAAATCTGACAGGTCAGCGCCTTTACCCGTACTATTGAAATCTTCATCAAAGAATATGGTGTAGTTCAGACCTGCACCAACGTATGGACGGAACTTACTTTGAGACTCGCCAAAATAGTACTGCACCATTAGCGTTGGTGGTAAATGTTTGGTTTTCGCGATATCACTACCAACCAAATCTGTCGAAATGTCGTGGCTGAATGGTGTTGCTGCTAGAAGCTCTAAACTGATGTTGTCTGTGAACATGTAGCCAAACGTCAAACCAAGCTGCGTATTTGAGTCAACTTCTAACTCTTCTTGAGAACCAAGAATCTTATCGCTGCTGTCGTTTGGAACGACAGACGCCGCACCAACACGAAGAACGAAGTCACCTTGTTTATGAGCGAAAACACTTGGTGACACGAGTGCAGCAACCACTGCTAGACTGCAGATTGTTTTTTTCATTTTTATTTCCTTTCGTAGGGCTTCGTTATGTCGTACCCAAAGGGGTGCCTACTAACTGATCTGAGATTTCAAGTAAACTCAGCGCCTTGAAGCACACGGGTATCTATATCTTTTTGAGCTGTGCGCAATCTAGCACATAGAAACCCTACTATTTTGATGGAAATCAATTTGTGAAAAATATAGGTTTTTTGTATGGAGAAACGCCATATTGATCAACAAATTATGCAAATAGGATACAATTCTGTAATGCAAACTGTGCGTGTGAGTTGCCATGCATACCCATAAATGCGAATCCTCTCGTTAAGGCTCGTAGCCAGCAAAAACTTTTTTCGTCCTCTACGTCTTCTATTTTCAAAAAACAACCCACTTAAAACGCTCGTTTGCCCCCTTAAAATCGCGATTTGAGGGGTTTGTAAAGCACTGAAATACAAGTGGTTATTTTTCTGGAAAATCAGTCACTTGGAGTGCTAGTCTGCTCGCAGCTAAGGAGAAGACATGTTAAAAACCGATCTCATTTTTGAACGAGAAAACTTTTCTCATCACGATTTTCAGAATGCTACCTTTAAAAACTGCCACTTTTATATGTGCTGTTTCGACCATGCCGATCTGCGCGATGCTAAGTTCATCGACTGTCGCTTTATCGAATCCAAAGCGCTAGAAGGGTGTAGTTTTCGCTTCGCGAACTTAAAAGACGCTAGCTTTACGAACTGCATGTTGGCGATGAGCCTGTTTAACGGCGCAAATTGTATGGGCTTGGAGCTACGTAAGTGCGATCTCAAAGGGGCAAACTTCCAAGGTGCGAACTTTGCTAATCGCGTCAGTAACACCATGTTTTTCTGTTCTGCTTTTATTACTGGCTGCAACCTCACCTACTGTAACTTCGAGCGAGTGTTACTAGAAAAATGTGACCTCTTTGAAAACCGTTGGAACGGTGCGAACCTCGCAGGGGCAACTCTCAAAGGCTCGGATTTATCTCGCTGCGAATTCTCGCCAGAACAATGGGGAACCTTTAACGTTGAGCAGTGTGATCTGACTCATGTCGAACTAGACGGGCTGGATGTTCGCCGCGTTTCTCTGTTTGGTGTTAAAATTTGTGATTGGCAACAAGAGCAATTGCTTGCGCCTTTTGGAGTGATCATTCTCTAAGGAAAGGCCATGAACCTGTTTAAAGACTTACCGAATAACCTCGACGAGGAAGTGTTCGAAGACCTGCTGACCCACAAAAACCTGCGTATAGAACGCATTGTCTCAACGGGGCAAACCTCGCCCGAAAGTGGCTGGTACGATCAAGAAGAACATGAATGGGTATTGGTTCTTAAAGGAGCAGGAGAGCTGACTTTTGAATCAGATGTCGTGCAACGACTTGAGGCAGGCGATCACGTTACGATTCCAGCGCATACCAAACACAAAGTGAGCTGGACTGACCCAACGCAAGAAACCATCTGGCTGGCGGTGTTTTATCAATAAACACAAAACGATCTTAAGCCCAAAAATAGGCGCTGAATTTGCTCGATACTACTAAGCCGTCACTGGCACTGTTTGATTTTGATGGCACCATCACCCGAGAGGATATGTTTAGCCTTTTCCTCCACTATTCTGCTTATGGCCTGCGCAAACGAGTAGGAAAGGTCGCTATCATGCCATTTTATGCGCTGTACAAACTCGGAGTGTTACCCGCTCGTGTTATGCGCCCTCTCAGCAGTTTTATTGCATTTTCAGGGAAAGAAACGCAGCAAATTGAAGCGATTGGCACTCAGTTTGCCCATGAAGTGATCCCGCTGTACTTACGGCCAGAAGCGATGGAAAGGTTGGCGTGGCATCAACACAGAGGCGATACCATTGTGGTGGTGTCGGCATCACTCAATGCATATCTCAAGCCTTGGTGTGAAGTGAACGGTTACCACTTGCTGTGCAGTGAACTGATCTCAGAACAGCCAAAACTGAGTGGCTTTTACCAGCAAGGTGATTGCAGTTTAGAAAGAAAAGTCTCGCGCGTTAGGGCCACGTTTTCGCTCGACGAGTTTGCGTCTATTTATGCCTACGGTGATACGCACGAAGACATTCCGATGCTAAAACTGGCAGACTACGCGATGCTCAACTGGAGCGAGTGGAGAGCAAGCGAATAACGATATGTGCTCTGATTTTCAAGACAACCACTCAACCAAAGTGATCGTTTTAGACTGAAAAAACAAACCCTTCTCACATGAGAAGGGTTTACTGTTCAGGGCCCAAATAACTGGCTTAACGCCATACACCCCATTGACCCGTTGTGCCTGGTTCCTCACCAGACGTCCACCACTGGGCAGTCCATTCTTTGCCGTTGTGTGTCACCACATCACCTTGGTTGTAAACGGCCGTCTTGTCCCACAAGTTGGTTGGTTCAACTGGTGGCGGTACATCCGCTTTGATCAGTGACAACGCATAACTGAAGTCTGCACTTGGCGCTAATACTTGGTTTGCATTCACGTTCTTACTATCGAACATGTAGTGGTTCATCTCTTGATGCCAAATGCCAACATACCAATCGCCCGTTTGCTGCGCGTTAAATTGATCTGCAATTTCTGCCGCCCAAGTCGCCGTATTGTTTGCACTGATTGGTAGTGAAATATCGACAATTTCATTGCCTGTCGCATTAAACGTACGGAAACGAATGGTGTCACCCGCTTCTACTGGCCCAAAACCTTGCTGAACAAAGTAGCCTAGAGATGTCAGATTGTTGCCCGGTTCGGTTGGATCAACAGGGTCAGTCGGTGGCGTCGTGCCTGTTCCGTTTAACGTAATGTCACTACAGTTGTAGAAACCTTCCCCAGCGACATCAATACGCTGCCAACGAGTGTAAAGTACCGCATCGCCCGAACGATCAGCAGGGAAAGTCACCTGAATACGGTAGCGTTTTTCCGCATCAACATACACATCACCTGCGGTGTCGATCAGCTCTAAATCACTCCAAGTAAGAGGTTTTGAATCATCATAAGTTGGCTTGGTGAGATAGAATTCCCAGTACGATGGGTTGTGCGGCGCTTTGCCGTAAAACACCAATTCAATCTGGTTATTTGCATCTGGCGTAACATTGGTGCGCTGCCAGTTTGGAGAAGGAATGTTCAAGCCTTTCTTAGCTGTATCGCCAGCAGAACATAGCTCACCGTCGCGAACCACGGCTTTCACATGCTCCATATCTCGGTAATTTGGTACGTTTGCTGCAATTTCGCTACGCTGCACAAACGGATACGCGCCAGATTCATCAAAAGCCGCTTTACACGCTTGGTTAGGGATCTCGTTGGTCCAAAAGCCACCGTCTAAATAACACGTATTTTGACGAGCACTTGGAAACTCTACCCAGCCGTGGGCGTTGACGTTAAATGAGCTCAATGCGGCAACAGCGCTTAAGCTCAAAAGAGGAAGTGTTACATGTGATTTCATCGTTCATCCTTAATTTTGCTGACTCGCCGCTCTGAAACACAAGCGGTTTAAGCAAAACTAGCAGGATGGGATTATTTAGAAGGTGAGAATAAATATGGAAATTGTAAGAGTGCCATCTGCTTTCCAGCATTTGTTGTGAACCATTCTCATACTCGACTGACTCTTTCGAGTCACTTCAAATTCATGTGCCACAAAAACTGTCACTCTCGTTTGGCTATCGCTCGTCTTTTGGTGTGTCCATCACCACCATCGTTGTGATCGACTTGACGTGTTCGCACTCACCCAACACATCAGCATGGAACGCTTTATAAGCGGCGAGATTTTGCGTCTCTACGCGTATGAGATATTCGTTAGATCCCGTAATGTTGTGACATTCCACCACCTCGTTTACAAAACGCACATGCTCTTCGAAACCCAGCTGTGCCTGCTTAGAGTGCGAGGCCAAACCAATCGACACATAAGCGACAAAACCCACGCCAAGTTGCTGATTATCCAGTACTGCTCGGTAGCCTTTGATCACGCCTTTACGCTCTAAATCTTGCACTCGGCGTAAGGTTGCAGACGGAGATAAACCAACGCGTTCCGACAGCTCCACATTGGAGATTCTTCCGTCTCGTTTGAGCACTTGCAATATTCTTTCGTCAAATCTATCCATGATGATGTTTCATTGCTTATTTAGTTTCTAATCATCAAATAAAAGCACAATATTGACCTCAGTTCTACTTATAGTTGTTCTCAACTTATCGAGAACTGATTCAAGGAACAATCTATGGAATATCATCAACTGGGCGCTTTGGCGTTGTTCGCTTTTGTCTCCACTTTTACGCCGGGTCCCAATAACATTATGTTGATGACCTCAGGGGCAAATGTCGGCTTTAAACGCACTATCCCACATATGTTGGGCATTACCTTTGGCTTTGGTGCCATGCTAATTTTGGTGGGCATTGGCTTGATGAGCCTGTTCCACGCATATCCAATTACACACTCCATTTTAAAAGTATTGAGCTTGAGTTATTTGCTGTACTTGACGTACAAAATCGCAACCAGCGACAAAACCGAAGCAAAACACGATTTTCGCCCGATGTCTTTTTTAGGGGCTGTTGCATTCCAATGGGTGAACCCAAAAGGTTGGTCGATGGCGTTGACGGCCATTACGGTATACACCAGTGGCGGTTCTTGGCTCGAACTGACTTTTATCGCCGGTATCTTCTGTTTAGCCAACTTGCCATCGGTGACATTTTGGACGGCGGCAGGTATGCAATTGCAGCGTTGGTTGACCACCGATAAACGCGTTAAGGGGTTCAACTACAGCATGGCTGCGCTGTTGCTTTTGTCTACGATTCCAATGATATAAGTCCATTTATGGTTAAAAAACGACTCACTTTACGTGGTTAGAGAAAGGATAGAGGTAATATTTTTCTTGAGGCTTTGGCGTTAATTCACAGTGTAAATTTGTTTAAAGACGCTACCCTCTTGTTAGGGAACTTGATAATCTTTAAATGAGAAAGAGAATAATTATCGAGTAAAGTAACAATGAAAAAGAAGCCTCAACCTAAAACGCTTGTTGTCACAGACACAGAAACCATCACTCCAAACATGCAGCGCATTACCTTGCAAGGTGAGGCGCTGAGCCACTTTCCTCGTGACTGCGAAGGCAGTTACATCAAATTACTGTTTAACGATATGGGCGGCGCGGATCTGAGCATCCTGCCAGAAGACGACCGACCAATCATGCGCACCTACACTATTCGACGCTTTCATCCAGAAACCAGTTCAATCGAAGTGGATTTCGTCCGACACGTAACGCAAGATCTGCAATGCGGATTTGCAGCGCGTTGGGCAATGGCCGCGCAAAAAGGCGACACGATCAGCATTGTTGGGCCAGGTAGCATCTCCAACTTAAATACTGAGGCGGATTGGTTCTTCATGGCTGCCGATATGACAGCACTTCCAGCACTTTCTGCGAAAATTCGTACGCTGCCAGAAGAGGCCAAAGGCTACGCTGTGATCAGCGTGATGTCTCCAGCCGACATTCAACCCCTAAACACGCCAGCCGGTATGGAGTTGATTTGGCTAACCGAACAGCAAACCTTGGCTGATAGCGTTCGCGAACTCGAGTGGTTAGATGGTAACGCTTCGGTATGGTGTGCGTGTGAGTTCGATTCAATGCGTGCGCTGCGCCAATATTTCCGCAACGAAAAAGAAGTCGATCGCGAGAATATCTACATCAGCAGCTATTGGAAGCAAGGCGTATCTGAAGATGGGCACAAAGTGATTAAACGTGAAGACGCGGAATCCAACCAATAGTGATTCATGTCTTTTCGATTCCAGCTCTCATCCTAATAAAAACGCCCGGCATCACCGGGCGTTTTAGCAACTTCAGTTGTATTAAAGTTCATGAAAACTCTAATCCGCTAGTTCCTGCGCTAAAAAGTCGATCAACAACCTCACTTTGGGCGATAAATTTCGGCTTTGTGGATACAGTGCCCAAATGCCTTCACGGTCATCTCGGTAATCGGTCAGCACCTCGACTAGCTCACCGTTATCTAGAGCTTCTTGAACGTAATAGTCCGGCAACTGCACTAAACCCAAACCACGCTTGGCGGCGCCCATTAGCGCAAAACCACTATTGCATTTAATTCTCCCCGATACGCGCAAAGACTTATCACGTTTATTTTCCTTAAAATGCCAATAATCGACCGAACCAACTAGGCACTGATGTCGAGCCAGTTCGGATAATGTGTGAGGCTCGCCAAATCGCTCCAAATACATAGGGCTAGCACACACGTAATTTTGACGCGACGAAAGACGCTTTGCGATCATGCTGGAATCTTGCAGGCGGCCAAGACGAATCGCCACGTCTACCCCTTGCTCTATCAAATCCAGTTTTTGATTGGTCAGAACTAAATCGAGATCCACACGCGGGTACTTCTCCAAAAACTGATGCAAGAGCGGTGCGAGGTTCATTTCCCCATAGGTCACAGGCGCTGTCACACGCAGCAAACCTCGCGGTTCGGTTTGCATTTGCGTTACAGCAAGCTCAGCTAGTTCTAGCCCTTCGACCAAGTGTTTGCACTGCTGATAATAAAGCTGTCCAGCTTCAGACAGAGAAACTTTTCGCGTCGTGCGATGCAGTAACTTAACCGCAAGACGCTCTTCAAGTGCCGATACGCGGCGACTGATTTGTGCCACTGACGTTTTCAGTTTAGCCGCGGCAGCTGTAAAGCTGTTAGTTTCCGCTACGGCAACAAACTCGCTGACTCCTTCCCAATTCGCCATGCTGTATTCCTGTCGACCTCTTCTAGACAAATAGTGATTACATTGTTCTCGTCGCGCTACGCTTTGAAAACTGGAAAACTTTACGCGTCAGGTAACGGACGAAGATCGTCGTATTGCGCATCAAGCTCAATGCCAAAATATTCTTTCAACGCATCCAGGTAGGTTTGACCTGGCTCTAGCTCTATTTCTGTTAGCTCTTCATGATTGGTGCATCTGAGTGTGTAGTTAAACAGCGTCACCAACCCACTTTCTGTCGCTCTAGCAGCGACTCTTGCGCTAGTAAAACGTGAATTAGGCGAAGTCGAGGTAAAGAAGTTGCTACATGCAATGTCACCAGCAAACACAAACTCTAGGTCAAAGCTGTATAGATTGTTCCACGTGTCCGTTCCATCGGTTGAAAGCACTTGGAGGAAATAACCAAACTGAGCATCTTTGACAAAACGGAAGGTTTGTAAATCCGTCTGAATCACTTGGTCAAGGATAAATGGCAATGGCGCTCGAGGGGTATTGGAGCCAAAACCTACATCGACAATCCATGTTTGTTCCTCTAACGTCACTAACGTGATTTGATGACTACGACCTGTTGGTGTACCAGACACATGTACACGCCCTAGCAAACTTCGCGCTTCAAACCCAAGAGTGTTGAGCACATCAAGCATTAAACCATTTAATTCAAAGCAGTAACCACCGCGAGAGTGGTACACGGTTTTTTGAATAATATCTTCAATCTCAACAGAGACGCCTCGCTGCAATGCGATGTCAAAATTCTCAAACGGCAGGCAACGATGCTGCGCCACGTGAATTCTGTGCAATGACTCCAAATCGGCGGGCAATTCACTAGGCAAGCCTAGCTTGGTTAAATAGGCACTCAGATCCGTCTTATTCATAATCACTCTTACTTAGCTGATGGTTTGACAGTTTTCTACTTTAGCCCCTCTATCTAACTTCAGGTCAATCACCTTTTCCATTTCCCTTCCGCTTTAAGGAGGCATCGCACTCTTTTTACACGCTCACCTTATCATTATTACGCATATGTAAAAATCATTTTCAAAATGGACGGATTATCATTTTTACTGAAACACCTAAAATGAGCACCAACAAAACGACGAAGCGCGGTAAGCAAGCCTTAACTACGCTTATTACGTCACTCCATATACTGAAAATATAAAGGAAACATCCAATGTCGCTTGAAATCAAACCTGGTCAAACTCACATAAAATCAAAAGCAATGGTCGCTTGGGCTGCAGGTGAGCCGCTTAAAATGGAAGAAGTGGATGTACAACTTCCAAAAGCCGGCGAAGTGCTAGTACGCATCGTAGCAACTGGTGTTTGTCACACTGACGCATTCACACTATCAGGTGACGATCCAGAAGGTATCTTCCCTTCAATCCTTGGTCACGAAGGTGGCGGTATCGTTGAAATGGTTGGCGAAGGCGTAACAAGCGTTGAAGTTGGCGACCACGTTATCCCACTTTACACTGCTGAATGTGGTGAGTGTAAGTTCTGTAAATCTGGCAAAACGAACCTATGTCAGGCCGTTCGTGAAACGCAAGGTAAAGGCCTAATGCCAGATGGCACAAGCCGATTCTCTATCAACGGCGAAACTATCTTCCACTACATGGGTTGTTCTACTTTCTCTGAATACACGGTTCTTCCAGAAATCTCACTAGCGAAAGTAAACAAAGAAGCACCACTTGAAGAAGTTTGTCTTCTCGGTTGTGGCGTAACCACTGGTATGGGTGCGGTATTAAACACAGCTAAAGTTGAAAAAGGCGACACAGTGGCAATCTTTGGTCTCGGCGGTATCGGTCTTTCTGCAATCATCGGTGCTCGCATGGCTGGTGCCAGCCGCATCATCGGTGTAGACATCAACGAAAGCAAATTCGACCTAGCGAAACAACTTGGTGCAACTGATTGCATTAACCCACAAAAATTCGACAAGCCAATTCAAGAAGTGATTGTTGAAATGACAGACGGTGGTGTTGACTACTCATTCGAATGTATCGGTAACGTAAACGTGATGCGCCAAGCACTTGAGTGCTGTCACAAAGGTTGGGGTGAGTCAGTCATCATTGGTGTTGCTGGTGCAGGTCAAGAGATCTCAACTCGTCCATTCCAACTGGTAACTGGTCGTGTATGGCGTGGCAGCGCTTTCGGTGGCGTTAAAGGTCGCTCTGAGCTTCCAGAAATCGTAAACCGTTACATGGCTGGTGAATTCGGCTTACAGGAGTTCATTACCCACACAATGGGATTAGCAGACGTCAACAAAGCGTTTGATCTGATGCATGAAGGTAAGAGCATCCGAACAGTTATCCATATGGATCAATAATGCTGCCTCAGGCTCTCCTTTTGGGGAGCCTGAATTCCTTCTGCTAATTAGAGAGTTTATTCATGACCATTGAAAATGTAAGCCAAGCCAAAGTGTTTGGCGGTTGGCACAAGCAATATACACACGAATCCAATGCCCTAAACTGCACCATGCGCTTCGCGATATTCTTGCCACCTAACGCAACGAAATCAAATCCCGTACCCGCGCTATACTGGCTCTCTGGTTTAACGTGTACCGATGAGAACTTTATGCAGAAAGCGGGCGCATTTCGTATGGCGGCCGAGCTTGGCATTGCGATCATTGCACCAGACACAAGTCCGAGAGGCGAAGGTATCGCTGACGACGAAAGCTATGACCTAGGAAAAGGAGCTGGCTTTTACCTTAATGCGACGCAAGCACCTTGGTCACTGCATTACTGTATGTACGACTATGTGACTGAGGAGTTGCCTGCGATCATCGAAAGTAACTTCCCAGTCTCTGACGTGAAGTCAATTTCCGGTCACAGTATGGGCGGCCACGGAGCGCTCACCATTGGTCTGAAAAATTCAGAACAGTACCGTTCTATTTCAGCGTTCAGTCCAATCAGTAACCCAATGCAATGCCCTTGGGGACAAAAAGCCTTTACTGCTTACTTAGGCAAGGAGCTTGAAAGCTGGAAGCAATACGATGCAAGTGAACTTCTAAAACAACAACAATCACCATTACCAATTTTGGTTGATCAAGGTGATGCTGATGGCTTCTTAAATGAGCAGCTTAGACCGGAAGCGCTGATTGCTGCGGCAAAAATACACGATTCAAACCTAACCTTGAGAATGCAACCAGGCTACGACCATAGCTATTACTTCATCTCAAGCTTTATTGAAGAGCACCTCAACTTCCATGCAAAATATTTGTTTGCATAGTTAATTTAAGTAAGCTCATGAAATAAAAAATAAAGTCACCAAAACTAGGTGACTTTATTTTCTTTACGTACTAACAAATACATATCTGAATATCGATGATTTAAATATGTAAAATAATGTAACTTAAGAACAAATTCGACATCCATTTCTCTCCTTATTAAATTCTCATTTCCGACACAGTATCTTTATTAAAAATGACACAAAGTTGCACTAAAAACCAATTAAATACCGCGAAATCATTACGAAACTCTACCATCATCCCAATACTCTGAGCTTTTAATTAAGAAGCAACTTAATAACCTTGACGTGACGTAAACCGACAGTTATTTTTGAAACATAACGTATTATAAAATCTCATCCGGTTGGCTCTATAATTATAAATAAATTACCGCTAGCACCTTTGTCCTAGCTAAGAAAAAAGAATAAAACTCAAAAGGGCATATGATGAAAAAGATAGTCGCGCTAGGTCTGTTTTTTGTTGCGCCATTCTTGTCTGCAAATACGATCGTATTTAGTAGTAGCCAGCAGCCTAGTGTCATACTGGAACTGGAAGAGATCCAAGCTTTACCTACCACTAGCTACACGATGACATTGCCTTGGCTTCCTGCTTCGTCAGAGTTTTTAGGCGTTAAACTCAGCACGCTTCTTACACACGTCTACGGAAAGGTACCAGAGCAGGTTGATATCAGCAGCTTAAACGACTATCACTCGACATTGTCCCGACAAGATATTCTTCGATATCAACCAATACTGGCTTATCAACAAGATCAGAATTACATAAAAGTCAGGAATAAAGGCCCTTTCTGGGTGATATATCCACTCAATCTCTATCCAGAGCTAAACTACAATAAATATCATGCGCAAATGGTATGGCAAGTAAATGAAATAAAAGAAAAATAATAAGAATGAAGTTATCAGAACCCTATTCTAAGAAACAAAGAATATTGCAATATTCTACCACCAGCAAAATGCTGCTGGTGGTGTTTGCCGTTTCTTTGCTCCTCGCGAATGTCGTGCTTTTACAGCAAACACGTTCACTCTCACAAAATTTTAATAACGAACAAAAACAAGCGACTTGGTTTTTATTCCAACTCTCCAAAGAACTATCAGAACTTGTCGGCGAGGCCAGACGGTTAGATGAAAACGTATTGAATATTGATGGTGCAGAGCTTCAATACGAGTTAGCGTGGAGTCGCTTTGACTTATTGACCAGTAGCACGAAAGCCAATAAGTTCTTTTCTCGGAACAACATGCACCTTTACTTCATTAATCTTTTTGAAGAGTTCAAAGAGCTAGAAAAACAACTAGTAGAAGCTAGAACAGGTGACAGCCAAGCTGCTGCTGCATTTTATCGTTCAACTCAAACACTATATTTAGGCTTAATAGACTTCGTTAATCAAAACTTCCGTCTAAGCAGTAAAGCTTATGAAGCACAAAAAGGTCAAACCCAGCGCTTAATGCAAGCACAATATATGTTGTTTGCGACGTTCGTTTTGTCGATTATCTCTCTAACTTATTTCTTTTATCGTGAATCCCATTTTCATAGAAAATTGGCGCTAAGCGACCCTTTGACGAACCTAGGGAACCGCAATGCACTATTCATAACCCTAAACAAATTTACTCAAGAAAAAAGGCCCTTTTCTCTCTGGATTCTAGATTTAAATGGTTTTAAAGAAGTCAACGACACACACGGACACCAAGTTGGCGACACTGTACTGCGGGAAATCGCTAGGCGGCTTAATTCTATGGCACTCAATGATTTTACTGTTTATCGCATGGGAGGAGATGAGTTCGCGGTTATCCTTGAAGGTGAACATCTCAATGAAGAGAACGTACGTGAGCAGATAAATACCGTCTTTGATGCACAAATATTAAACTCCGATAAAGTCTCAACACTTTCAACAAGCATGGGCTTAGCGCAATACCCTAAAGACAGTGACAATGTTGACTTTCTTATCAGCATAGCGGATAAGCGCATGTACAAAATGAAATTTCAACGTTAAACGGTATATATGATGAGAAAGTTCATGCAAGTACTGCTTCTACTGGCAGTCATTGCGGCAGGTGTGTTGGCTTGGGTATTTATTCCATCGCACGAAACCATCGCGCAAAAAACGCTTGAGCAGGCACTCAACGACGACTACAGCCTCGTTGGACATCGAATCTACTCAACCGATCCGGATGCTGGCAACCGATTCGGCTACTTCGTATTGGCAACGGGCCAGAGCATTGAAGAGCAAGAGCCGTTTTTGGTCACTTCGGATCAGTTTATTCGCATGGAGCAAACGGGTGATAATACCTTGTCTGTGACCATCAATGGCCGTATTTACCATTATCATAACGACTTGTGGGTGCCAAAATCAGACGGGAAATTGCAACACTTTTTAGTCAGCGCAACCGCCAAGTACGTACGCTAAAACGGGAACCTTACTCCCCCCAAAAAAACAAAGCCCCGCAGTGTATGCGGGGCTTTTTACGTGAAGAAGAAAATAACATCGAAAAAATGAGCGTTACTTCGCTAATACTTTCTCTTTAATCACTTTGAGTACCCCAGCCTCTTGGTTGCTTGGCGCAGAATAACGAGCAATTTTCTTAATCTCTTCGTGCGCGTTGGCAACCGCGTACGAATGCTCACTGACTTGCAGCATTTCGAGGTCATTGAGGTAGTCACCAAACGTCATAGTTTCTGCCGGAGTAAAATTCATCGTCTCTTGAAGATGCTGAATGGCCGCACCTTTAGAGGCCTCGGCATTCATCACATCCAGCCAGATTTTTGCACTCACCACGACTTTATGCGTTGCGCCAAACTTCGTATTCATGGTCGGGAACAGGAGCTCTTCCGAACCGCCAAAGTGACAAATTGCCACCTTAATGAACTCGTCTTCGACCTCAAGCAAATCCGGCACATATTCACAGCGGTGGTAGTACTTTTGAAATTCTTCCAGCGATTGCTGATCATGCGTTTCAATGTACGCCGAGCGCTTGCCACACAATACGATGTTCGCCCCGTCAATCTCACGAGCCGCTTTCACAATCTCCAACACTTCCGCTTTAGGAATGGTACAACTGTAGAGCTCATTGTCTTGGTACATCACCAAGGTGCCGTTTTCAGCCACATACAACAGTCTGTCTTTGATTGGCGCGAACGTGTCTCGCAGGCTGTAATACTGACGACCAGACGCAGCGGAGAACAAAATGCCTTGCTCTTCCAGTTGCAAAAACAGATCGAAAAACTCTGGATCCAAACGACCGTACTGGTCAAGCAATGTGCCATCCATATCGGAAGCAATAAATTTGATGCAAACTTGTGACATTAACGAAAACTCTAAATGATGCTGCGAAAATATATCCATGTAAGGTACAGGATCTTGTATGAATCTCAAGTCGGGATGACGACGCTTTTCGCATTCACCAAGGGTGCTGTTTAAAGTAATCTTCACTGTGATCGATGAAAGCTCTCACCGCAGGAGACAAGTGTTTACGTGATGAATACAGCGCGTAAATGTTGAGATCATTTGGCTTCCAATCCGGCAACACCGACTCAAGCTGACCCGATTTGAGATAGATATTGCTCAAGTAAGTTGGCAACATCGAAATACCCATGCCTTGTAAAGCGCCATGCAATAACGCCGTGGCCTCATTGCTGGTTAGGCGACACTCAATTCCCACCGATTCGAACTGGTCGCCCTGAGACAAATGCCACACGTGACGCTCAAAGTTTTTGTATCCCAAACAGTCGTGTGAAGATAAATCTCGCGGATGCGCGATCGCGTGGTGAGTTTGTAAATATTGCGGTGATGCTACCAACACCGATTCGCACACCGCAATCGGCTTACCAATCAAAGAAGGATCGGGATCTGACGCAATTCGGATCGCCAGATCGATGCGTTGTTCGGTTAGATCACTCACTGAATCTTGCAGATCTATGTCGATATACACTTTGGGGTGCTTTTGCATAAAACTGTTTACTACGGGGATCAACTGTGAGAATCCAAATGAAGTACTAGACGCAAGACGGATTTTTCCGGACAGCTCACCATCAACGGCAATGTTCGACGTTAATGTATCGGCCTGTTTTAACCAGCGCTCAATCTGAGGCAAGCTGCGCTCCCCTGCGGTGGTGAGGGACACCTTGCGCGTGGTGCGGTGTAACAAACGAGTTTGCAGCCAGTTCTCCATCGCCTCTACATAACGAGTCACCATTGGCCGAGACATGTCTAACCGCTCTGCGGTCGCGGTAAAACTGCCAGAATACACCACATCCACAAACACTTTTGCTGCCGTTACTCTATCCATACATTTGATCGAAATAAGAAATAGTGATGCACATTATTGTGTATTTTTCCGAGCGTATCAATTTCCTAATATAGCTCCCGTTCCCAAGCCATGGTCGCTTGGCCCCAAATTCTTTAGGAGCTTATTATGAAAAAATTAACTTTGATTGCTGCATCCATTTTAATGGCAAGCCCTGTCCTAGCCTCTCCCCTTACTCTTGAGGTTTACAACGCCGACGGTAACAGCTTCCACGTAAACTCAACCTTGGTATACGGTGAGACTGACGCCATGGTTATCGACACTGGCTTCACCAAAGCTGACGCGATGCGCATTGCCGCTAAAGTGCTGGACTCAGGCAAAACGCTTAAAACCATTTTTATCAGCCAAGCGGACCCAGACTACTACTTTGGCGCAGAGGCCTTACACCAACAGTTCCCTGATGCGCAGATCATCACAACGCCTGCGGTTCAAAAAATTATTAAAGAGAAATTGGCTGGAAAGCTGGCGTACTGGGGACCAAAGCTTGGCGCAAACGCACCGGTAAAACCAGTGATCCCTGTCGCGTACGATAAAGCATCATTGGAGCTAGAAGGTCATAAGATTGAAATTCGTGGTAACCATGGCACATCAGCACACCGCCCTTACCTATGGATTCCAGATAACAAAGCGATTCTAGGTAACGTAGCCGTGTACTCAAACGTACATTTGTGGATGGCAGATGCCGCTGACCAGACCGCCATCAATGCTTGGGAGCAGCAACTTAGCGAGATGCTTGCGCTTAAACCTCAAGTGGTCATTCCTGGTCACATGAAAGCAGGCACAAAGCTGAACGCAGACACCATTCGCTACTCGCAACAATACTTGCAGGATTTTCAGCAAGCGAAAAAACACAGCAATAACAGCGTTCAACTCATTGACACCATGTCTGCGAAATACCCAGAAGCTCAATTGCCAATCGCGCTAGAAATCGGTGCGAAAGTGCATACTGGTGAAATGTCATGGTAACCGTGCATTACTTCTTCGATCCCATGTGTGGTTGGTGCTACGGGGCATCACCACTCATCGAAGCCTTGATGGACACCTCTCAATTTAAGGTAGAGCTTCATCCCGGCGGTATGATTGAGAAACGCGCGATTGAACCTGAATTTCGTCAGCACATCATCAACAGTGACGCTCGTATTGCAACCGAAACCGGAGCGACGTTTGGTGAAGCATATCTGCAACGCGTGAAAAGCGAAGATGCGTTTGTTCTTGATTCTTATCTACCAACACAAGCGATCTTGAGTGCGGAAAAAATGGGGCTGAATCCATGGCACATGCTAAAGGCCATCCAATCTGCGCATTATCAGGTCGGGTTAAAAGTGAATGAAGCATCGACGCTCAAAGCCATTGCAGAATCGCTAGGTTTAGCAAGTGATGCGTGGGAGCAAAACATGGCGTTAAGCGAAGCCGAACTAGATGAGAGAATTCGCTCTAGCCGACAATTGATGCGACAGTTACACGTTGGTGGTTATCCAACCCTGATTGCAGAAGTAAATGGCGAGTACTTGACCTTGCCGCACTCGGCCTACTACGACAAACCGGCACAGTGGAAGCTTGCATTACAAAAACTGCGATAAGCTCTTCCCCACTCGCTCTTGTTCTTAATCCAAGAGCGAGTGCCAACACCGACATGGCAATCCTGACTCAAACAGGTACAATCCTCGCTCGATTTTTTACTCTCGCGGATACCCACCATGCACTCGCCTGAACATTGTTTTACTCGTTTTACTGCTGATATTTCTGGCTATGAATTGCCAACGCAGTTTACGTTTCCGTTCTACTACACGCCGCATCCTCTTTGCGTTATGGCCGCAAAGCAATTGCAACAGCACTTATTAGCGCAAACCGACTTCGAACACGATTTTGGTTTGGTTAATGAAGAAACGGGGCGAGGCAAAATGTTTGGCGTATTACTAGTAGAAAGCCCTCAAGGCGATCTCGGCTTTTTAAGTGCGTTTTCTGGCAAAATTGCTGACCAAAACTTGATTCCAGGATTTGTCCCTCCTGTGTACGACATGCTGACCGATGAAGGCTTCTTCCGCGCAGAAACGGATGCCATCAACGCCGCCAATGCGGAGTACAAAACCTGTGCCGCGAATCCGGAATTAGCGGATCTTAAAGCGCAAATCCAAGCCGACCGAGCCGCTTATCAGCAAGAGGAGCAAACACAGCGCCAAGTGATGATTGATGGCCGAGCAGCACGCAAGCGACAGCGCCAACAGGGCGAGCAAACGCTCAATGCCGATGACCTCAAAATCTTGTTGGATGAGTTGGGTAAACAAAGTGTCGCCGAGAAAAACGTTCTCAAATACTTAAAGCAAGCGTGGGATGAAAAGCTTGCAATCAAAGAAGCGCGATTGGCCGAGTTAGAGCAGCAACTTGCTCATCTGAAAGAGCAGCGCAAGACACTCTCCAACGCTTTGCAGCACAAACTGCATAAACAATACCGCTTTCTAAACAACCATGGCGAAGCACGCGACTTGGTGGACATTTTTGCGGACACCACAAACCCAGTCCCACCAGCAGGTGCGGGGGAATGTGCTGCGCCAAAACTGCTTCAATACGCGTTTAAACACGAATTCAAACCGCTGGCGCTGGCAGAATTTTGGTGGGGTGTGTCGCCAAAGTCTGAAGTTCGCCAACACAAAAAATTCTACCCATCGTGCAACAGCAAATGTCAGCCGATTTTAGGCCATATGATGCAAGGGCTGGACGTCGAACCCAACCCATTAGCGGAGAATTGGGCAGAAGACAAAGAGCTGGAGATAATCTACCAAGACGACGCTATGGTCGTCGTCAACAAGCCCTCGGGCTTACTTTCAGTGCCTGGTAAAACTATCAAGGACTCTGCTTATACGCGCCTACAAGCGATGTACCCTGATGTGGAAGGGCCGTTTGTGATTCATCGCCTCGACATGGCGACCTCTGGCATTTTGGTGTTTGCCTTAACCAAGCGCGCGAACAAAAGTCTGCAAAAACAGTTTATGGCTCGCGGCGTAAAAAAACGTTATATGGCAATGCTCGAAGGCGTATTAAACGAGCCTGAAGGGGAAATCTCACTGCCAATGCGTGGTGACCCTGACGACCGCCCACGTCAACTGGTGTGTTTTGAACACGGGAAACATGCAGAAACCTACTGGCAACTGATTGAAGTCAAAGATGGGCGCAGCAAGGTATACATGTATCCGAAAACCGGGCGTACTCACCAACTACGTGTACACAGTGCTCATCACATGGGGTTAAACATGCCGATGGTTGGTGATGGTTTATACGGCGAAAAAGCCAACCGCTTACACCTGCATGCTGAGATGCTAGAGCTGGATCATCCATACAGCAAAGAGCGCATGGTGTTCAAAGCTGAGTGCGAATTCTAACGTCTTCCCGATTTTAAATAACAAAAAGGCACTGACTAACAGTGCCTTTTTTGGTTTCTAACAACAGAATAGGCGTGATGCGCAATACCGAAAACCGTTAGCTCACCTTAAACTTGGTCCACACCTGAGAGCGCCAACGTCTTGCCATGATGATACCACGTACCCATTCATCGAGTGCGATTGCCATCCAAGCCCCTAAAACGCCATAACCCAAGTGGATGCCAAAGATGTAAGAGAAAAGCACGCCTAGTCCCCACATACTCAAAATCCCCATTTGCACTGGGAACTTGATGTCACCCGCGCCTTTGAGCCCCGCGATAAAAATCAGGTTAAACACACGTCCGGCCTCGAGCAAAATTGAGCCCATGACTAACGAACCTGCCAATGCGAGTATCTCTGGTTGATCGGTAAATACGCGCAGAATCTCTTCTCTAAACAGGTAAATCAGTGTGGTTGCCGCCGTTGATGCCACAAATCCCACTAAGAAGTAGATTTGTACGCGTTTTAAAATGCTGCTCACCCAACCTTTACCGATGTAGTAACCAGTCTGAATTTGCGCTGCCTGACCAATTGCCAACGCGAAAGCAAACGAGAAACGGGCAATGTTTTGTGCATAAGTGAAAGCCGCCAACGATGCCGTCCCCATTTGCACCACAAAATACACAATGCAGATTTGCGCCACGTTGTAAGACAGCACTTCACCCGCGTTCATGCCGCCGATTTTTAAGATCTTTTTGTAAATCTCTGCGGGCACTTGTTTTATGGTCGACATCGGTAGTTCAATGCTGCTGCGAGCGAGAATAAACCATAACATTAACGTACCGATGACTTGGCTGACGACGGTTGCTATTGCTACACCTTGCACACCATACACAGGTAAACCGAATGGCTGGTAAAGCGCAATATAGTTACCAATGATGTTGAACACACCCGAGATCAAATTCACCACCATTGGGGAACGTGAATAACCATGACTACGCAGAATAGTTGTAAAAACAACGCCAATCGTAACGTTAAACGTCATCGCACCGCTTATCAGCAGATATTCATGAGCGTACTGCTCAACTTGCGCTTCCAAGCCGTAATACGGGAGTAGGTATATCGCACCAAGTACGGCAATCACACTCAATAGCACACCGACGAGCACAGACAGCGCAATACTCGCAACACCAACGCTCACTGACTCTTGCTCGCGTCCAGCGCCATTGTATTGGGCAATCAAAATCCCCGTACCGCTACTGACAAACGTCGAAACGATGATTAAAAAGAAGGTAATCTGCGTGATCACACCAACAGCGGATACGGCTTTGTCTGAGTAGCCACTCAGCATGAACACGTCACTGGTTCCTAAAGCCGTCCGTAGCAAAATTTCGACAAGAATTGGCCAAGCTAATGCCACGATGGACATTCGTTGGTTGATGTTTTGGCTTTTAGGCATGCTTGTAACCTTTCCTACAACTAAAAACTGCCTCACAATATTTGTGAAGCAGTTTAAAAATAGTGACTCGAACGAAGCTCGATATGAGGTTGTGATTTAGCGCGGATTCTAGTCGCATATTGGTCATAACGACAACAATATTTCGCCCTGTTTCGGAAAAATATTTCTAATGCATTTTCGAAACGACATATGCCTTGACGATACGTAGAGCAGAGATTGGTGAACAATACTCTCAATCAACGAGCACCGAACAGAATCAGGATAATCAATAGAAATGCGTCTAACTAGATACATTACTTTGAATTATCAGTCCAACCATATAGAGCCATGAAGAACCGTCATGAAAACCTGCATGCGCCACCATTCCTCTTTGAACACTCGCACCAAATCACACTGATGGCTTTGCACTAAAAATGACTGATATCACATTTGGAAACTTTGTTGTTCTATTTATCGCGAAAATACCGCCTAGAATAAGCGTACACGTTAATTAAGCAAGGATACGTAATGTCGACATTGGCTGGGGCGCGCTTAGAAGAAATGGCGGACATCCGCTCAACAAGAAAAAAGAAAATTGTCTTTTTATGCTCCAGTATCGCCGCTGCCTGTTTAACTTATGGTTCCATTGCTCAATCACTTGAGAATAACTGGGGTTTAAGCTTTTTCCATGCTTTATGTGCCCTGGCATGCTTAGCAATCAGTTATGTAATAAAAGTCCAGCGGCACCATCAATACGCCGACTTATGGCTAAGTGCTGTCTTAATGTTCGAAGGGTTATTGTTACTTCTGTATAACGACGCTCCGTCAGGCAAAATGTTATGGCTATATCCTATTGTCGCCACTCTGGTATTAATTAATGAGTTTAAGGTCGGTCTGCTGTTCAGTGGCACCTACATTTTACTGATCTTTTTTGGGGTCGCTTTTTTAGATCGACTGCCAACAGCCACAGAAATCATAGAGCGGAGATTGATGCTGACCCTGATAGCGACCGCGTTTGTGTGTCACACGTTCTCGTATTACTACACGAAAGTCCTCAATTACATTCAAACACTGTATCGTGAGGGGATTGAGGAGTTAGCATATTTTGACCAGCTCACTGGGCTTGCCAATCGCTGGAGCTTTGAGACTTGGGCGCGCGCAAAGCTCGATGAAATCAAGCACTCATCTGATGACAGCATCACCGCATTGGTCTTTCTCGATATCGATAACTTCAAGCACATCAACGACACCTACGGGCACGATATTGGTGACCAAGT
Source organism: Vibrio sp. 1727 (assembly GCF_033344415.1). Taxonomy (NCBI): domain Bacteria; kingdom Pseudomonadati; phylum Pseudomonadota; class Gammaproteobacteria; order Vibrionales; family Vibrionaceae; genus Vibrio; species Vibrio sp. 1727. Next base: position 66,090 of record NZ_JAWPOT010000019.1, on the reverse strand, counting down.
ACTTCAAGCCTTCGCCACTCGATTAAAAAATAACATTCGCAACAAAGACAGAAAAACAGATAAACACGACTACTCCATCGCTCGATTTGCGGGCGACGAGTTTGTAATCATGCTTTACGATGTAAAAAGTAAAGATGACCTCGACAGCATCCTAAAACGGATCGTGAATCTGTTTCCGACAGGTTACCGAAGCTACGATATGATTAACGAGTTAACAATGAGTGTAGGTGCTGCTATCTATAAGCAAGATGCAAAGGATTTGTCTGAATTGACTCGATGTGCAGATAAAGCAATGTACGCAGCTAAACATACTGGTAAAAACCAGTACGCCTTTTATGAGCACTGCAATACGGAAGAACAGTCAACATCTGATGCACCAGCGGTACCAGAAGCTTGCTAATGACTAAGCGAACACATGCATCACCCAAAGCCCCACAACGAGGAATACGATTAACCACACTACTTGCAACGTTCTGTTCGGCTTGTCTTGCTGACGAGTGGGGTGATCTTTAAACGCACGGCCCTTCATTTTGCCCATTAAGCTCTTTCCTAGAGCACGTCGATAAAATTCACGTCTCTTATGAGCGGCATTGGCAACTTCGGTAAAGCGCTGTCTTTGCTCATTGGTGAGATCTTTGTCCTCGTAACGAGGAGGGAGATCAGAATGCTTGCGTTGTACTGCCATCACTTCCTCCCTGGTCGATGGGTACATTTTTATTAAGTATATACCCAAATAACCAAAAAGATGCGTTATAAGTGAAGCACATAGACGAAAAAACCACCCGAAGGTGGTTTTATGACGAGCAACAAATGAACGCTAGAAGTACTCACATAAATACGCAGTCGCTTCTTTCACTTGAAGCTCAAATGAAGAATTACCTTCCACTTCAAAAAACTCACCACTTTGATAAGTCGTCCAATCGCTCTCGCCAACACGCTTGACCACAAGCGCACCTTTTACAACCGTCATACGCTCTGGTGCTTGAGTACCAAAAGTGTACTCACCAGGAAGCATCACACCAACGCTAACATCCTGATCTTTCTGGTTAAAGCCCAGTGATTTTACACTACCAGCAAAATAGCTATTTTCCTTAATATTCATTATTGGTTTCCTTATCAAAAGTCCGCTCTTTTTTACCTTGTTTCTTTCCGTTACTCAAGCTTTGAAAGCCATTAAACTCAACGTAATAACGCACATCCTTTGCTACTGAGCGAGAACCTCTTTTCACGAGGATTAATCAGGCGACCTAAACCGAGCAAGAAAAACTGCGAAGTAATGAATGTGAGCAAACAACAAAACCATCAATAAGATGTGTATCTGAATGTAAAAGTGGACATTAGATCATAGTTTCGTCGTCTCAATGGCGGGATTGTTTGTTTTTAAAAAGGAAGGTTTCCACCATGTTAAAAAAGTGGAGAAAATTAGATCTATGACGGACTCGACTCGCCGAAGGCGAAAAGCACGACAAGAACCAAAACTTTCATTTTTGGCTCGCCACCAATCCAAAATCCTCAAGAGTACATTTGTCTGCTTCGGGATGGGTCTGTTGACGTTTTTTGGCTATCAAATCCACCTCTCCTATCAAGACCACATTGATCCGGAAAAGGTGTACGGCGAATGGATTGAGATTGGCGCGCCACCCTACCAAACAGAACGTCTCGTTTTCACTGAAGATGGGGTATACCGAAACCATCGACTTATTACGACGGAATTTGAATTCGATGGCAAGGTCATCACGTTGAATACCGGATTAGGAAAGACAGCGTATCAGATCTCAGGCTCTCATCTTTCACCTCAAATACGCCGTATTGAGCCTCTTATTCCAGATCAGCGATTCATTCGTAAAGGATTTGAGCATACCGTTCAGGGCTCAGAAACCGGCGCAGCCTCTAAACGTCGCGCCGCGTTGAGTGAACACTTCAGCCGTGACTAGTATGTCTTCACGGCTATTTTTCCTTTCAATTCTCTTTCTATATCAATGAAACAAAACCTTAATAAACAACAAAATAAGGCCTTCATCGCATTTAACCAACTCGTTACTGAGTAAACAATAATTTTAGTTTCTGCTGAGATTTTATAAATTATTGACTCAGTCTGACACTTTCTGTGTAACAGAGTGCGAGTTTTAGTTAAGTTCTCTCAAGTGCCTCGAAAACCGTCTTAATTTTTTTTGACGAAAAAAAACTCTCTGAAATGCTGAGTGTGATGCTTTTGCACGTGGAGTAAATCCAATCATCTTATCTGGTGCAAGAGCAGCCTATGTTCTAGGTAGAACATGAATCCAAGGATTGAGAGAGAAGTTATGATTCGATTTAACCTATGTGCAGCTGGAGTTGCTTTAGCGCTATCAGGTGCTGCAGTTGCGGCTCCAACCGCACCAAGTATCGATATGTACGGTTCCAACAACCTTCAGTTTTCTAAAATTGAACTCGCGATGGAAACCACGTCAGGCTACTACGACATGGTGAAATACCATGAGCAAGCGAAGATCACTGTTAAGTTTAACCAGTGGAGTGGCACACCTGGTGACACTTACAACGTCTATTTTGATGGTGTAAAAGTAGCAAGCGGCCCTATCACTGGTAGCCAAACAACAGCTTCGTTTGAATACGGCCAAGGTGGCTTATACCAAATGGAAATCGAAGCATGTGATGCGACAGGTTGTGCGAAAAGCGCACCAGCTGAAATCACAATTGCAGATACCGATGGTTCTCACCTGAAGCCACTAACGATGAATGTTGATCCAAACAACAAAACCTACAATACCGATCCAAGCGTCGTGATGGGTACGTATTTTGTTGAATGGGGCATCTATGGCCGTGACTACACCGTCGATAATATGCCGGTCGACAACTTGACTCACATCCTTTACGGTTTTATCCCAATTTGTGGCCCAAATGAGTCTGTGAAGTCTGTTGGCGGCAACAGTTTCAACGCGCTACAAACTGCTTGTACAGGTGTGCCTGATTATGAAGTCGTTATCCATGACCCTTGGGCTGCTTATCAGAAGAGCTTCCCACAAGCTGGTCATGAATACAGCACGCCTATCAAGGGTAACTACGCAATGCTAATGGCATTGAAACAACGTAACCCTGATCTAAAAATCATCCCATCGATCGGTGGTTGGACACTGTCTGACCCATTCTTCGATTTCGTGGACAAGAAAAACCGAGACACATTCGTCGCATCAGTTAAGAAGTTCCTGAAAACTTGGAAATTCTACGATGGTGTTGATATCGACTGGGAATTCCCTGGCGGCGGCGGTGCAGCAGCCGATAAGGGCGACCCTGTAAACGATGGCCCAGCATACATCGCACTGATGCGTGAACTGCGCGTAATGCTTGATGAATTAGAAGCTGAGACAGGCCGTACTTACGAGCTAACGTCCGCTATCGGTGTCGGTTACGACAAGATTGAAGACGTAGACTACGCAGATGCGGTTCAGTACATGGATTACATCTTCGCAATGACTTACGACTTCTACGGCGGCTGGAACAACGTTCCTGGTCACCAGACTGCGCTTTACTGTGGTTCATTCATGCGTCCTGGTCAGTGTGACGGTAGTGGCGTTGATGAGAACGGCGAACCGTACAAAGGTCCTGCTTACACAGCAGATAACGGCATCCAACTTCTTCTTGCTCAAGGCGTTCCTGCGAACAAGCTAGTACTTGGTACAGCAATGTACGGTCGTGGCTGGGAAGGCGTAACTCCAGATACGCTAACCGATCCAAACGACCCAATGACAGGTACTGCTACAGGTAAACTGAAGGGCAGCACAGCGCAAGGTGTTTGGGAAGATGGCGTAATTGACTACAAAGGCATTAAGTCATTCATGCTAGGTGCAAACAACACTGGTATTAACGGCTTCGAGTACGGCTACGATGCACAAGCAGAAGCACCATGGGTATGGAACCGTACTACGGGCGAGTTGATCACATTTGATGACCACCGTTCAGTGCTAGCAAAAGGTAGCTACGCGAAGTCTCTTGGTCTTGCTGGTCTATTCTCTTGGGAAATTGACGCGGATAACGGTGACATTCTAAACGCGATGCACGAAGGTATGGCTGGTGGTGTGGTTCCTCAACCAAACCGTAAACCAACCGCAGCCGCTGGCGCAGATCAATCGGTAACAGGTCCTGCAAATGTGGTTCTAGATGGCAGCCTGTCAAAAGACTCTGACGGCACCATCGCAAGCTACGCTTGGGAACAAGTATCTGGCACAGCAGTGGTACTAACAGGTGCAAACACAGCGAAAGCAAGCTTTGATGCAGCAGAAGTTACTGTTGAAGAGCAATTAACTTTCAAGCTGACGGTGACTGATAACGAGGGTGCAACGGCATCTGACCTCGTTGTAGTAACAGTGAAACCAGCAGGTGTTGTTGACCCAGTGAACAGCGCACCAGTAGCACAAGTTGTTGCTCCAGCAACAGCAAACGCTGGTGACGTTGTGGTTGTAGATGCATCTGCGTCTAGCGATGCTGACAACGATACCCTGACATTCAACTGGACTCTACCTCAAGGTCTGAATGCAACGGTTGAAGGCTCTAAAGTCACGTTCACTGCTGCGGAATACCCGCAAGACACAAGCTTAAGCTTCACTGTAAGTGTGAGCGACGGTAAAGCGTCTTCATCGGCAAACGCGACAGTGGTTGTTGCACAGCACACAACCGATCCGAACCCTGGTACTTGTGACAACGCATGGGATGCGAGCGCAGTGTACACAGGTGGTAACCAAGTGACTCACGCAGGTAAAACGTGGGAAGCGAAATGGTGGACTCAGGGTGACGATCCTAGCCAATCTGGCGAATGGGGCGTTTGGAAAGAAGTTGGCGTAGCTAACTGTAACTAATTTCAGCCTTGCAGACGTTCTGCTAAATAAACAAAGGACAGCTTCGGCTGTCCTTTTTGGATTTAACCTCTTAACGAGGAGAGCAACACCAGAGACGAAAAAATCTGAGGTGTTACTTTCAAATCGACTTAGCCCAAAACGGAGCGAGTCAATCAGTAAAAGTAAGGGTTACCAAGCACTATCGAGCAAACGGTCAAAACTACTGAAGACTTGCTCACACTTCATCACTCGACCATGCCCCTGACCTTGTGTTGTCACTAACTCAACGTTTTTAATCTCTTCAGCCGCTTTTGCCGAGACACTGTATTTGGTGAACTTATCTTGCTCATCATGAATAATAATGGTGTGAGACGGACGCTCAGACAAACGCTTCATCGGATCAATGGACTGTAACGGATAGCCAAATTGGTCTTCAACTTCTGAAACCACAGCATTAAAAAGCTTCATCGAGTAACCGGAACGCGCAATGCTACCGAATAAGTTCTCTACGTAATTTAATACCGGAGCAATAAGCAGCAAAGGCTTGTTTTCTAATTTGCTGTGTCGGCACTCAAGAGCAGAAGCGGTGCCCATGCTGTGCCCAACTAGGCCAACAACATCCTCGACCGTATCCAACACATCTTCTAATCCTCTGACAAACCCCGGAATGTGCCCATACTGCCCCTCACTCTCACCATGTGCCGGATGATCGTACGCCAAAGCAGTAAACCCTTTCGACGCAATATGTTCCATCAGTGGATAAAACTGACTTGCCGTGCCAGACCAACCATGAGTTAGCACCCAAATAGGTCCAGAGCCCAAAGTATAGGTTTTGATGATGCCTGCATGCCCTTTAATTTCACCTTTGATAAGCCCTTGAGGTTCAATATTTTTAGGTTGCGTACGAGCAGGTGTCAGAAGAAGCTTGCGCGCGGTCTTCTTTGCATGTGACGGGGCCAGTGTATGGTGTAACCGAGTACTAATGTTCACCAAACTGCGCTTAATACTGAAACGTTGCGATGTATTAAAGTAAATTTTTTCACTCATAATCATGTCCTTAACTATCAGCTTTGCACAAAATAGAACGGTCGTGCTTTTTACGCTGATAAGAAAGAGCGAACTCAGCCGCTCTTTGTGATTTTATGTCTACGAATCTGGGAAGCGAATAACCGATATTAGCCTTTCCAGCGAGAAAATAAGTTGTCGATCCCTTGCCAAAACAGACGCAAGCTTTCTTGCTCACCTTTAATTGAGTAAAAAACATGCGCACTCAAATAAAGACCGTACAAATCAAACGTTGCTTGGCGTGTATCTAAGTCTGCTGCAAATTCTTGCTTCTCTTTGCCTTTCGCTATTTGGATCTCCAAATAGCTCAGCCAAGTGTCTATGGATTTACGCAGTCCGGCCTGAAGCGGGCAATCTTTATCTGCCGTATCATTCCAAGCGTCAAGAAACATACAACTTCCTTGGAATGCGTGATTCCAAGTCATCCAAGAGTCGAGCAACCCTCGAATTTTACGCTCGATATTGCCATCCCCGAGTTCTCGAGCAGGCTCAATAACCCGATCAGCGAACACTTTATTGGCGTGATCAAGCACCGATAGCTGTAAATTCAACTTCGAATTAAAGTGGGCAAACAGACCACTTTTCGACATACCGCATTGCTTGGCTAACTCTCCAATCGTAAGACTTTCTAATCCGTCTTCGCTGGCGATCTCAAAAGCCCGCTGCAGAATAAACTCTTTTGTCACTTTTCCTTTTTGCATAGTCTTATTTTTAGCACGATCGTTCTTTTTTGCAATCTCGAGTTAACTGGTCTAACCATTATTCAGTGCTATTTTCGACTCACGAATCAGGTATTGATTGCGTTAATAGGTTAATAATTAAGAAGTTTGAAGTAAGTCTTAATTTTCAAAACAGCTTCAATGTAAGCGCAAGTCTGTTGACTTTTTCACGTATTACTTCAGTAACAACCTGCTATTTTCACCTAAGTTTTTTATTTAGGTAAACAATGTAATGGCAAAGAAACAAAAAATAGCCAGCTTAGAGTTTGCACGTATCATTGCGATGCTTGCGATTGTGGGTTTGCATTGCCAGATGGCACTGACGTACTGGCAGTGGAATGGGATACCATGGGTTGGCTATATGCTCAACCAACTGGCTCGTTTTGCTGTTCCGCTGTTCTTTCTCATCTCGGGTTATCTAATCCAGCCGAAGTTGAGTCATTCACCTATCGATACTCTTAAGAACTACGCCAAACCGTTAATGAAGGTTTGGCTCATTTGGAGCATGATCAGTTTACTGATGCCATTCCAATGGCAGACGGTCGCTGAGGCAGGGTATCTCGCCGAAAGGCAAGGTTATTGGGGGTACCTAATGTCAACCCCGATCAATTCACTCATCGAAGGCGGACTCGTTCATCTGTGGTTTATTCCGGCTCTGGTCATTGCCGTAGCGTTAATTGCCTTTCTCGTGCATATCAATATGGCGCAACTGATACTGCCAACCGCAGTATTGCTATACATATACGGTGCCTTTGCTGGCAGTTACGCGACCATTACCGACCTGCCAGCGCCTTTCTTTACTCGTAACGGGCCTTTTTTCAGCACGTTGCTAGTTGCTCTAGGTTATTTCGCACGAGAAGTGCAGTGGCGGTGGTCGCGAAACAATACGGTTCGATGCATTATTCTTGGCATGGCACTGCATTTTGGTGAAGCTTACTGGCTGATGCAACATGACATCGCTTTCAACTCGCACGACTTCCTATTCGGTACCGTTATCTGGGCTGTAGGTGTCTTTATGTGGCTTTTGGCTCACCCTCATTTTGGCGACATGCCTTGGGTCTTCAAACTATCTCCTTGCGTGTTAGGAATATATGTTAGCCATCTGCTTATCATAATTGTCATGATGAATGTCGCTGAATTTATCGGGCTGCAACACCTCGCGAAAGATGTGTTTATTTATCCTGCAACGATTGTTGCAACCATACTGCTTGTGAAAGCAATTGACGCTTCACCGTTGAAAAAATGGCTCCTACGCTAAATGCATTCAGCTCTAGATATAGCTAGCTTTAACTCAAAAGGGTTAGAGCTAGCCAGTTAAAAATGAGATTTCTCTCTCACTGACCAATTTTTGACTTTCTAATCCTTCAGAATTTGCTTTCACTCACAAAAAACATTGTTCATTTCCTTTAAATTGGCTCGACTATTACAACATTGCTCATTAAACGGAGGCTGTATGTGGGCAGGTCAAGGACTCGTTCCTTTTTTAGAGATTAGTCACTGGTTAACTTACGGTTTATATGCCGCTGCGGTTTTATTCGGCGCAGCAAGCATTGCGTCACTCAGAAAATAGTGGCGCACACTATCATTTCCTAACTCCTACTGTTAATTCGAGCTCTCTCACAACTAACTCATTCATTTGTGGCTAATATTTCTCCAACCAGACAAAGGAGAAATGTCTATGCCAATCTATCCAATTGTGGCTTTCTGCTGTTTGTTGTTCTCTAGCGCCACCTTTGCTGCATCAACCAATGAACTGAACCTTGTTAATTCTGGTGTCGGTTACGCGGCTCTGATTATCTTTTCGATCGCTTACATACTGGTTATGTTGGAAGAGTATCTGAAAATGAGAAAATCCAAGCCAGTGCTGCTCGCTGCAGGATTAATTTGGATTCTGATTGGCTACACCTTTGCTCAACACAATCAGCCTGAAATCGCCAAATCCGCACTAGAACACAACTTGTTGGAATATGCCGAGTTGCTGCTGTTTTTGCTCGTGGCGATGACTTACATCAACGCAATGGAAGAACGCAAACTCTTCGATGCCTTACAGGCGTGGATGGTTGGTAAAGGTTTTGGATTCAAAAAGTTGTTCTGGCTGACGGGGTTTCTCGCTTTTGTCATTTCACCGATTGCCGATAACTTAACTACGGCCCTTTTGATGTGCGCTGTAGTGATGAAAGTCTCTGGTGATAATCCTAAGTTCGTCAATCTTGCTTGTATCAACATTGTTATCGCAGCCAACGCTGGCGGTGCATTCAGCCCATTTGGTGATATTACAACCCTGATGGTGTGGCAGGCCGGTCATGTCAGCTTTGCTGAGTTCATTCCGTTGTTTGTACCGTCATTGGTGAACTACTTGGTTCCCGCATTTTTGATGTCACTTTTTGTTCCAAACACAAAACCGAATACGATTCACCAACACGTTGAGCTAAAACGCGGGGCAAGGCGTATTGTCGCGTTGTTCATTTTGACGATTGCCACCGCAGTCTCTTTCCATGCTGTGCTGCACTTCCCACCCGTTATGGGCATGATGATGGGCTTGGCGTACTTACAGTTTTTCGGATATTTTTTGCGCCAAACTCTCAAACACTCACTCGCAAAAAAAGCAGCTATGGCAATTGCCAATGGCGATGATCAGGCATTGAAGCGCTTAGGCTCAGTGGTTCCGTTTGATGTGTTTCATCGTGTGTCTCGAGCCGAATGGGACACCTTGTTGTTCTTCTACGGTGTTGTAATGTGTGTTGGCGGTTTAAGTTTACTTGGCTACCTCGAACTGGTTTCAAACGTCATGTACACGCAATGGAACCCAGTCTGGGCAAACGTAATGGTTGGTGTCCTATCTGCAATCGTCGATAACATTCCGGTTATGTTTGCTGTACTGACCATGGAACCAAGCATGTCGATGGGCAACTGGCTACTGGTCACATTAACCGCAGGTGTCGGTGGCAGTTTGCTTTCCATTGGCTCCGCGGCAGGCGTCGCTTTAATGGGAGCCGCGCGTGGACAATACACCTTCTTTGGCCACCTAAAGTGGGCTCCCGTCATCGCCTTGGGTTATGCCGCCAGTATTGCGGTACACTTGTGGATGAATAGCGGTTTATTTACTTAAAAGCACCGACAATCAGGTGCTTAACTTGCAACACAACCTAGCGGTCGGATGGATGGTTAACGCCATCCATCACTTCAATCGCTCCCAACTCATATGGGTTGACGCCCTCTAAGCAGCCGACATTATAGCCATACTCACTCGGGTCAGAACGACGCTGATGGTGCGTATAAATACCGCACTCGCCACAGAAAAAGTGCTTCGCAGTGTGTGTATTAAATTGATACTGCTTCAAGACGTCTTCGCCTTGCATAATACGAATACCGTTCAAAGGTACAGATGCGACAATCGCGCCACGACGTCGACACATAGAACAGTCACACCGTCTCGGTTTCTCAATACCATTGGGTAACGCCAGTTCCAGCTCAACTTTTCCACAGTGGCAACTCAGTCGATGTAATGTGTTGATTTGGGTGTTGCCAACTTTCTTAATCATAACTTTTCCTTGTTGTTTTTCTATCTGTGTACATTATGTTAAACAGGTTAATATCATCATAATCTCGTCCAAAAACTCGACATCCATCACTTTTCGCGACATTTTATTGGCCGATTTGTTAGTTGCTATTTTGGCGACTGTCTATCGCGTCCGTGAGACGTGTTATCTCCGGCGCGGTTTTTAAACCAAGGAAATTAATTTATGGACAAAGATCATAGCCTAAGAGAGAACCTCTTGGCTCTGACGCTCGGCAGTGCGTTGGTGTCACTTGGGGTGATATTTTTTAGCAAAGTAGGATTGCTCACTGGCGGTACGGCTGGTTTGGCGATCTTCCTAACCAAAGTGAGTGACTTCAGTTTTGGTCAGATATTTTTCGCTCTTAACCTCCCTTTTTATATTTTATCTGTGATGCGCATGGGTTGGCGCTTCACTATCAATACCTTTATTGCGGTTTCGATTGTCTCTTTTGCGGTCGATCATCTGCATCATGTGATTGAGATTTCACGAATCGAACCTTTCTATGCGGCACTTTTGGGTGGTGGACTGATTGGAATCGGTATGTTGGTAATTTTCCGTCACAAAATGAGTTTGGGTGGCTTTAACATTCTAGCGCTGTACCTTCAGGAACGTTTTGGAGTTCGAGCGGGTAAAGTTCAAATGGCGTTAGATTGTGCCATCGTGGTGATGTCACTGTTCATTGTAGATGTGCACCTTATCGCTCTATCTGTTCTAGGTGCCATCGCAACGAACTTGATTTTGGCGATGAACCATAAACCAGGACGATACCAAGCAAAAGCGCAAGCAGCATAATCATCGCTGCATAGTCAACAACCTTAAAGCCCCCAGCCAGTCGCTCGGGGCTTTTTTCATTCAACGCTAAGATCACGTCAACGAGCTCGTTTTGCAGTGCTGCTGCATCTCTTCATCCAATTTAGCTTTATATTTCTGGCTAAGATGGAAGTGTACTTGCATCAACAAGTCATGTGCGTGGAACAGCTCAAACGCGTCGCTACCATTTTGCTGACAAATAGCCTCACAGCGCTCAGCATGCACTTTGGCTTCTTGCGGTTTATCCGCTTTAAGCAAGCTCATCGCTAAGCGATACTCTGCGCGCTCTTCTTGCATCCACCCCCCTGCCACTTTCCAATAGTCTAGCGCGAGTGTCGCTGCTTCTAACATCTTCGATTTTTCCATGCACGTGCGCTCAGCCAGCGCTTCGTACTGACATGCTAAGTTGTTCGCAGTGATCGCGATAGCGCGCGCTAATGGCCCTTCTGCATCGTTCGGCGTCATTCCTAACGCTGCCTTCACCAACCATTGACTCGCCAGTTCAAGCTGAACAAGTGCAGAAAGTTCATTCGAAATCAAAGCGTAAACTCGGCGTTGTTCTTGCTCTTCCAATAATTCCATATTGTCAGTGCCATCTACGAAATAGCGCGCAACGGCAATACTGCGTTGAAATGCCAAACTCTCGGCAACCTTGCGTTCATCAAAGTGATCTAAGCAAGTAAGAAACTGTTCTGGGCACTGGAGATGCCCAATAGCGGTATGCAGCATCAATGCGAATATTCGCTCGATTTGGGTAACGTCTTCCACCTCGCTCAGAGCCGTTTCTAGCTGAGCATAAACTTGTTCGGGATTTTCTTCGTGATGCTGCCAACATTCACTCATGAAGGCATCAAAATCCGTTTTGAAAGGCATGTCCTTATTGTCCTTTTTCTATTCGTATAACGATTATGAAACTCTACACTATCGTTACCCCTGTGTAGCACGCTTAATCCCAATATGAGAATCGCCTCACTTAAAGCGGTGTACCTTGCTCCAGCGCGAGCAAACGTTGCTTGCGCTCCACTCCACCTGCATATCCAGTCAGTTTTCCGCTTTTGCCAATAACGCGATGACAGGGTACCACGATAGAAATCGGATTCTTCCCATTTGCTAACCCAACAGCACGCACAGCTTTAGGGTTACCTATCGCATTCGCAAGATCTTGATAGCTCCACGTTTCCCCATATGGAATGGTCGTTAGTGCCTGCCAAACTTGATTTTGAAAATCAGTGCCTGTCGCAGCAAGGGGCAAGTCGAATTCGTTGCGCAGACCAGCAAAGTATTCATCCAGTTGGGTGACAGCTTGGCGCAAAACCGGATGCTGCTCGTCTCGCCCCCCCAGCTCACTCGGCTTAGTGGTGCATGTTTCAAACCAAATGCCAAGTAAGCCCTCAGCGTTCGATTGGATAGTCACCGTTCCTAGTGGACTCGGCATTTCGGTATAAAATGTTTTCATGATTGATTCCATAAGTGAAACGTCGCGTAGCTTCCCCAAGGGGCCGCAGTGTGCGTATTCAGTGATGGGTAACGCTGCATCGCCTTTTTCACCACTAAGTCTTTATCTAAAAAGCAATCGGGTTGAGATTGCCCTCGCAGTTGAGCATAACTGACGGTCCAAGGTCCAATGCCTTTCAAAGTTAGCCACTGCTGGGGGTCAGCTTCTGAGTTGTCCTGCATAAACTGGGCGAAGCGCACTAGCGTCTCTTTACGGCTTTGCGGCATGCGCAAAAAGCTCACGTCGGCGTTTGCAATATCACTGGGAGTCGGGAAAAAACGTTTTTCTGACTCTCCGCTAAGTGTGGCCACCAATAAGTTAAGTTGACCAATCGCAGCTTTAACCGACACCTGCTGGCCTAAAATCGCTCTAACCCCTGCTTCCCATGCATTCCATACACCAGGAATACGAATACCTTTACTCGACACGAGCCCAGGCGCGACATACTCCAAATGCTGCTCAACAGTACAAATATCAGCGTCAAGATCGAACATACGACGAATGTCAGACACCAAGTTTTGCAGCTTCGTTACGTCTTCAATTTCAAACGCCAGTTCTAAGTATCCTTCACCTTTTGTCGCTTTAAACCAGGCTTTGCTGTCATCCAAAAAAACGTTGCGCTGATAACTCTCATCACTCACCAGCTCAACCCCCTCAACCGCTCGCAAACGATAGAAGTCCAACATGTGCGACCAATTCAACTCACCTCGATAAGGTAAGGCAATTCGATTGCAACCCGCACCATCAAACTCTTTACGGCGTACTTGAGAAGGCGTTAGTTTGAGAAACTTTTGAAAAGCATCGTTAAAGCGGCGCGTACTGTTAAAACCTGACGCAAACCCCACGTCGGTGACCGACATAGAGCTGGAGTGAAGCAACTGTTTGGCGAACATTAGTTGCTGATATTGCGCATACTGCTTGGGTGACATACCTAGATACTGCTCAAACAACATACGTAAGTAACGGTCAGAAATCCCAACACGCTCAGCCAACTCAGACACCGAATGGTGATGCAACTCCCCTCTATCAATTAACGAAATCGCTCGTTGAAAGGTCGTCTCGACACCTTTCCATGCCCAAGATCCAGGCGCGCTATCAGGTCGACAGCGTAAACACGGACGGTACCCTGCTTGAAGGGCTTGCGTCTTATCAGCGAAATACTCAACATTTTCTTCTTTAGGCAAATTTGCCGGGCAAATCGGACGACAAAAGATTCCCGTTGTTTTTACCGCCACATAAAATCGCCCATCAAAACGACTGTCTCGCGCGACTCGCGCCTTGTGACACTGCTCGAAGGTCAGTGAAGTATGGGGGTGAATAAACATAGTGCTTTCCTTGCTCATGCCTTTTGTCATTTATTGTTCATAGGCATCGTTCAATATAGTGTTATTGTAGCTTGCTTAAGCGCCCACAATTAGCCATTTTCGGAACTCAATATTGAGATTTATTGGCATTAGCGCTTTTGTACACTAAAGTTAGATCCAGAACATCACAACAACGTCGGCTAAAGGGAATTGGCATGGACTTACATACTTGCGTAATTGTATTAAGAAACCAAAAGGTTATTACCAGTAAATCCGTAGATCATTCTATTGGAATTATCGAACGAGACTCAGATAACGAGATCTCAGAAATTCAGATTAATGCGACGGATGGACGTAATATTCGAACTTATCACTACAACAATGTAGAGGAGTCATTAGAGAGCTTAATGAACCTCTGACGGTTTTCTTTAACACACCTTTCTCCCTTGTTAAAAGCGAAAGCAATAGAGCACAGTACATGTGCTCTTTTTTTTTGTTTAACAGCAAAAATGTTTATCGAAAATAATGACAGACCTTGATTTAAAACAGACAATAATCGGCAAATAAACACCCGAATATAAAAATCAAGACATTGATTTAAATAAATAAAAACCAATCATTCAATTTTTTAGAACGAGTTTATCAAAATCCTCCCGTTATTTTTATGTTCGCCTCTACCTAAACTGTTCTCAACAGCACGGGAGCACACGCTTCCCACTCATTGAAAAGAGTCAGAGGACAGAATCATGAAAGCACTATTACAGAAAATTACCACATCAAACGCAGGTTACAGCGCACTATCACTTCGCGTTCCAATCGGCATTATCTTTATGGCGCACGGCGCACAAAAACTATTTGGCTGGTTTGGTGGCTACGGCCTAGAAGGCACAGGTCAGTGGATGGCATCTATCGGTTTAGGTCCTGGCGTACTCATGGCGTTACTTGCGGGCAGCGCAGAGTTCTTTGGCGGCTTGTTCATTTTACTTGGTCTGCTAACTCGACCAGCAGCGGTTGCTTTGGCGTTCACGATGGTGGTAGCGATATTCTCTGTCCACTTTGAGAATGGCCTGTTCATGGCAAACAACGGTTACGAGTTTGGCTTGGCATTACTGGCAGCGAGCGTTTCTCTGGCGTTCTCTGGCGCAGGTAAAGCAGCGTTAGATAACTTTTTAAACAAAAAGCTCTCTTAAGGAGGCCTTATGATTACGGTAAGACATGCAGCAGACCGAGGTCGAGCAAACTTTGGCTGGCTTGATAGCAAACATACGTTTTCTTTTGGTAGCTACTACGATCCTCAACATATGGGCTTTTCTGAGCTGAGAGTCATTAATGACGATGTAGTCAAGCCTGGCGCGGGTTTTGATACACATGGCCACCGTGATATGGAGATCATCAGCTATGTGTTGGAAGGTGTTATCGCACACAAAGACAGTGAAGGTAACGTCAAAACACTACCTGCAGGTGAATTCCAACTCATGTCGGCAGGGAAAGGGATTTACCACAGTGAGTACAATGCGTCGAACCAAGATACGCTGCGGTTTCTACAGATTTGGATTCAACCAAACACATTTGGAACCAAACCAGGTTATCAGCAAAAAGATTTTGGTCGCAATCCTGGGTTAACGACTATCGCAACTCCAACTGGAGAAAACGGCACGCTACTTATTAAGCAAGATGCGACTTTGCATCAGTTAATTCTTGAGCCAAGTAGCGAACTAAACTTTGAGATTGAGTCGGGCCGAAATCTATTCATCCATCAAGTGACAGGCAGCCTTAGTGTCGACAATACCACTTTGACGGCTGGCGACGGCGCGAAGATTGAACACCAAAGTAAGGTTGTTTTGCGCAATACATCAAACGAAAGCACAACAGCCCTGTTGTTTGACTTACCATAACTATCGATTCATCGAGATAAAAACAAAGCCGCCTTGATTTCTCAAGGCGGCTTTTTCGTTTTTCTGACTTTTCATTCAACGCTATTCGTCGGAAGTGCCAGAACCAATTTGCTGAAAACTGTAAGCGGTCAGTGGATCGATCTCTTTGACAATTTCTTCCACTTGCTTAATCGCGTCTACAGACGAGCTAGCTTTACGATAGCTCAAATAGATAGGGCGACACCAATCTTCTACTCCAGACACCTTGTGAAGCTGCCCATTAGCGATAAATGGCTCCACGAGAGAGATTGGTAAGTACGCGGCTCCACCCTTCTCTAAAATAAAGTCCAATGCGATACGCGCTGTTGAAGTGCGTAAATATGGAGCCGGAATCTTAGGGTGACGTTCAGAATGCTCCGAGGAGAAACGCGTCCCCCAGTCAACGTACACATATTTGTTTTCGAAAACGGTGTCTAAAGAATCTTTCTCAGTTGATACCAGAACGAGAACAACATCTGCCACTTTTTTACAGTTAAGCTCATCAGCTTTGATCTGATCGAACGCAAATGCCATATCTAACGTGCGCTCTAGCAAGCTACGACTGAGCATCTCACGTCCCATCACTTCTGCCATGAAGCCATAACCACCAAACGAATCTGTGACGACACTTAAACAATTCTGTAAATAAGCGTCCCAAATGTTTGGCGTGCCACCTAACGTTAGTTGCAGCGCTTTGCCATCTTCAAGCGATAATTCTAGCTTCGCTTGTTGCAATGTAGTGACCATTACCTCGGCATAGCTGATTAAGCGCTCACCTGCAGAGGTCAACTTTATGTTATTTCGATCACGAATAAACAATTGCGTATCGAAGTAACTTTCCAATTGTTTGATACGTGCGCTCACAGCGGCTTGGGTAATATAAAGGTTCTCAGCAGCACGTCCGAAGTGACGAACTCTTGCCAGCTCTAAAAATGTTCGAAAGACTTTTACATCCATAAACCATCTCCTGGTTAATATAAAACCAGATTAACAACTAATTAAAATCATGACGACAAAAAAGTTTTGTTTTTCTTTTGTTAGATTTAAGCCTAATTTTCGCCGTAAGTTCACTACATTCATCAATAACGGTTACAGAGGCTGTTGACATGTCTGACACTGAATTCCGTCATGGCAAAAAACGTTTTTACGATAACGTAAAATTCCCACGCGGCTTTGCAAAGTCTGGCGATTTTACTCTTTCAGAAGAGGAAATCCTAACAATTTATGGGGATACAATGCTTGGCTTAGAGTCAGGCGAATTAACACCTGAAAACAGCGAAGAGAAACACTTCATCAAGGTGTTAGAAAACCCGGGCAAAGCAAAAACAAAACTTGAGCGTACGTGGCTAAAGTACACCCAACTTGCTCGTGGTCGCAAGCGCTTCCATACGCTAAATGGTCGTAACAAGCCTGACGCCACAGAAGAATACATTGAAGAGAGTTTGGTTGAAGACGATTAATAACCAATAACCTAGTTCTCGCCTTTTTCTAGCAGTAGGCGAAAGCTCGTTTGACTTTACTGAGCGAGCAAGACAAGCTCATTTCTTCTCCTAAAGCCCAAGGGGGCATTCTCCCAAGGGCTTTTTTAATATTTGGGTGATGACCGTTTACTTGGCGAGCGTCGCAATCTTTTTCAGAAAGCTCTCTTTCAAATGCTCTTGGTCATATTCCAAGTGATAGGTGTTGTGGAAGCCAATTTTTAGCTCAACACCATTCCCTCTCAAGAAAACGTTGTACCCATCGTAGTCAGAAAACGCTTCTACACCTTCATACATTTTACCAAATTCGGTTGGTGTACCGTTGTTCATCACACATTCGTAAGCCTGTAGTACTTTGCTCGGATCTAACTCATTTTTCATACCGAATTCCTCACTGGTTTACACATTTCAATTATGGTTAAAGAATGAGCGCCATGCCATATCTAACCCATAATATTTGAAGTTCGTGTGCGATTTCGCACTCTGTAGGTTGTTAAAAAACAAGGTTAAGTGCGAAGGCAGAACTTAATTTAGATCATAAATTTTATCTATTTATTCGTCAGTTTCATAATGCAATTTCTTTGTAAAAAATCGTCTTATAAAAGCATTTAGATATAAAAATCGTCGACAAAACCAACATTGGTTAAAGAAAAAGCAAAATTTTGACCTAAAACAATAGCAGTTCGCCATTACTTATTTTATAATGCGAATTAATGTTTCAGTACATCGTCAATTCCAATAACTAGGGGCACAAAATGAGACTTATCCCGTTAACTCGAGCAGCACAAGTAGGTAAGTGGGCAGCTGCGCATATCGCTAAGCGTATCAACGACTTTAAACCTACTGCTGAGCGTCCATTCGTTCTGGGTCTACCAACTGGTGGCACTCCTCTAGCAACCTACAAAGCCCTAATCGAGCTTTACCAAGCCGGCGAAGTCAGCTTCAAAAACGTCGTGACTTTTAACATGGATGAGTACATTGGCATCCCTGCGGATCACCCAGAATCTTACCGCTCGTTCATGTACAACAACTTCTTTAATCACATTGATATTCAAGAAGAAAATATCAACCTACTGAACGGTAACACAGACGATCACGACGCAGAATGTAAGCGTTACGAAGACAAAATTAAGTCTTACGGCAAGATCAACCTGTTCATGGGCGGCGTGGGTAACGACGGTCACATCGCGTTCAACGAGCCAGCGTCATCTCTTTCTTCTCGTACTCGCATCAAGACCCTCACTGAAGACACTCGCATTGCGAACTCTCGCTTCTTTGACGGCGATATCAACCAAGTGCCTAAATACGCGCTGACTATCGGTGTTGGTACGCTTCTAGACTCAGAAGAAGTGATGATCTTGGTCACTGGTCATAACAAAGCTCAGGCACTTGAAGCAGCCGTGGAAGGTTGTGTAAACCATCTATGGACAGTTTCTGCTCTTCAGCTTCACCCTAAAGCGGTGATCGTATGCGACGAACCAGCTCAACAAGAACTGAAAGTGAAGACAGTGAAGTACTTCTCTGAGCTAGAAGCAGAAAACATCAAAGGCTTTTAACCCATAGGATTGCAGCCTAGAAATACACTAAAAATACAAAACCCGTGTTGAACACGGGTTTTTTCTTATCTGAACAGCGGGCTTAAGTCGTCAATAAGCTTTAATACCAAACTGACGAAGACGCTTAGGAAGCACTTCATCCAACTTGTCTAGTTCACTTGGTTCGACTTCGATAAGGTTGAAATGATGCTGCTCATAAACAGTACGAATGGTCTCACGGTCGGCCTGAGCCATCTCCCCATCGTCACTTCCCCAAAATTGCAAATAGACTTTGCCACCTGGCAAGTAAAAATCGCTAGTGACATCTTGGTCAATCGGCAGCTGACGCTCATAAGCGTGCACTACACCAGCCAAGTACAGCCAGTTGTCAATGAGCAACTCACCCTTAGAGCGTACGTAATGCCCATCTAATGTTCGGTGCTTGGCTTCAAATTTTTGGCGAAAGCTTGAGTACGATTTATCCGTAGAATGTGACTCCGCGTCTTGCCCTAAAAACTCAATGACAGACTGCTTAAGACGCTTGTTACGCAGCACCACATCGTGCCATACGACAAAGGTATTTTGTGTTTCTTTATCGGTTCTTTGCTGCCCACCAGCGCGCACACCAGCTTCTGTGACACTCCATCCCTCTTCGGATTTGGTCAACCAACCCAGTTCACTCAAAAGCTGGTTCATGCGCTTCGCATTCAATTTCAGCTTTTCACCCAGTTGTGTCGCGCTCAATGTTTTCCCTGAGCTGGGAGTCAGCTCAATATGTAAGTTGGTCGGCCAGACGATGAACTGGCCAAATTTAGGGTGATCCACATACTCACCGCCAAACTTTGCCCCTTCTTCGGTCAAAATCCACTTTTCATCTTGGCGAACGATGTAGCCTGCACGTTTGAGATCGGCAAACAGCAGCTTAGCTTCTACCTTGCGCATTTTCGCTAATGCCGACGTCGATATTTTTTCAGACATGTGGGTACCTCATGCTGCTGCAAAATTGAACACTATGTCGTCATAGTAACGCATTGATTTCACGGCTTGAAGTCAGGCAAACAAGATTTCGTGTTACAAATAGCAAAGCCAGCGTATAGGTGCTGGCTTTGTTATTTCGGTAAAGAAGCGAATGTTATCTAATAAAAGCGATACATCCTTGCAAAATCACTAAATTCACAATGTCGATGAAGAATGCACCGACAATTGGAACCACCATAAATGCTTGTGGTGATGGACCATATTGACTCACGATGGAGCCCATATTCATGACTGCAGTCGGTGTAGCACCTAACCCAAAACCGCAGTGTCCGCTAGCGATCACCGCCGCATCGTAGTTGCCTCCCATCATGCGGAATGTTACGTAGTAAGTGAACATCGCCAACACTGCCGACTGAATAGCAAGAATAATAAGGAATGGGATCGCAAGATCGAAAATATTCCACAATTTCAAACTCATCAAGGCCATGGCAAGAAATAGAGATAGTGCAACTGTGCCAAGAATATCAACGGTTTCTAAATCAACCTTGCGCGCCTTCGTCACTTCCATGATGTTAGTGATAACAACACCAATAAACAGCGCATAAACAAAATCGGGAATCATTAACCACTTGATGTCAAAACTGCTTACCCAACTTTCCAGATACTTCGCGCCTGTCACGCAAAGTAGAATGATGGACAAGCTTTCAACGACTCTTTTCGCTGTGACACGATCTTCCTCATGTTCGTTGTACGTCACCAGTTCAGGGAAACTCTGATGACTTTGATTGGTGCGTCCGTATTCCGATTCCAAGTTGTGTTTGTTTAGTAGCTTTTGTGCAACAGGGCTGCCAATAATCCCGCCCATCACCAAGCCAAATGTAGCAGAAGCCATTGCCACCTCTAGAACATTATGCAAACCATACATTTCTTGAAAAGTTTGCGACCACGCAGCTCCCGTTCCATGTCCGCCAGAAAGCGTAATGGATCCGGCGATCAACCCCATGAGTGGATCTAACCCCAACGCTGTTGCTAAGGACACGCCGACCGCATTTTGGATAAGAATGTAGACCGATGCCACAACTAGGAAGATGAAAACCTTCGCACCGCCTTTAATCAGTTGGGTGTAATTTGCCGCTAAGCCAACGGTTGCAAAAAACATCAGCATAAAGACGTTTTGCAGTGGTAAATCAAAGGAAACATCCACACCGTTTAAGTGCATCGTCGTGATGACGCAAGCGACCACTAGACCACCAACAATTGGCTCTGGAATATTAAATTTTTTTAAGGTTGGTAACTTGGTGTTGATGAACTGCCCTAAAAACAACACGCAAATTGCGACGAGGAACGACTCCTGTGGGCCGATAGATATTACCTGATTCATGAGACCTCTTTACTCTACTCTTTCTCATTCATTGAGCACGCGCTCAACGTGAGATAGGTGCCTAAGCCAGTCAGATTGCCTCTCGAAACTTTTGTTTTCTAGGCCTCTTTGACCATCAATTCTCATCAAGTAAGAAATAGGCAGACCTAAAATTATGCTAATTATCATTTAATGAGAATATTCATTTAGAACAGGCGATAAATGTATTGATGGGAAGAGAAAAACAACACTTCTCAACTTATGAGAAGCGTTTAATTTCCATATTAAACAAAACCTCAAAACAACGACCACATAGGTGGATATTTAGAGCGAATGAGACAGGCGGATACACTAGGTTTTAAATAATTACTTTCTCTCTAATGCACTAGGTGTTATACATATATATAACACCATCTCAACCAAGAGATTCACTCATGACTAATTGGCATGATCGCCAACCGATATTTCGACAGTTGGCAGACCAGATCACGCAGCAAATACTGCAAGGTGTCTGGCAAGAAGGCGATGCTCTGCCCTCCGTCCGTAGCATCTCTGCAGATATGAAAATTAACCACCTCACCGTTATGAAAGGCTATCAATTGCTTGTTGATGACGGGCTAGTGGAGAAAAAACGCGGTCAAGGTATGTTTGTCGCTTCAGGAGCAAAGCTCAAATTACTCGCAGACGAGAAGGCACGTTTTCTTCAGCAACAAATTCCACAGATAGCCGACACAATACAGCGTCTGGATATGTCACTCGACGAATTCATTCAACAACTAAAACCACACTTGAAAGGTGACCAATGAGCGCATTAGTCAGTGTAAACAACGTCTCCAAGCAATATCAGCAACAAGGAGAAGCACTGCATGAAGTGAGTTTCGACCTACATGCAGGACAAGTACTTGGCTTACTCGGCCATAATGGCGCAGGTAAATCAACGCTTATTAATGCCCTACTCGGTGCACATGAATATCAGGGCACTATTCGTATCAACGGATTTGAACCCATTATGCAACGCGACAAGATAATGCAGAGCTTATCCTACATCTCGGATGTCAACGTTCTGCCAGATTGGATGACCGTTGCTCAACTGCTTCACTATACCGAGGGTGTGCACCCAGGGTTCAATCGCGCCCAAGCAGATACACTGCTTCGTCAAACGGACATCAAACCTCGTGCGCGTATCAAATCTTTATCCAAAGGGATGAAGGTGCAATTACACCTCGCGATTGTGATCGCGACCAACACCCAAATCCTCATATTGGATGAACCGACACTCGGGTTAGATCTCGTGTATCGCGAGACGTTTTATCGTCACTTATTGGAATGGTTTCACGACGGCGAGCGCGTGTTGATCATCGCCAGTCATGAAGTATCAGAGATTGAGCACTTGCTGACAGATGTTCTGATTCTTAAGCATGGTCGCCCCGTTCTGCAAACCTCGATGGACAGTATCAGTGAAGACTATTTCATTCTTGAAGCCAACGACGAGCACCGCACACAAATTGAAGCGATGAACCCACTCTCGTCACAAAAAGGCCTCGGTTCAACGAAATGGTTACTCAAAGCCCAGTATGCCCAACAAGCAGAAACAATGGGTTCCATCCATGGGGTGAAGTTAGCGGATCTATTTTTAGCATTGCAGAAGGAGGCAGAGTAATGCGTTCAGTTGTCGCGATGTTGCAAAAAGAGTGGTTAGAAAACCCTCTTGTTTTACGTATTCCACTGTTTGTGTTGGCGTGTGGAGTTATTCTCTTTGTGAGTTTGATGAGTAACGACACTCTACAACACAATATGTTTTTCCAAATGAGCTTTGGTGGCGATGTCAGTGACATTCACAAAGAGCTTGGTGATGATGTCAATATGTTGATTACCGGAGGAGCAGGGCTGCTGTCTATCTTGTTAGCCGTTCAGTACTTCCCAAGAACGCTACGCAAAGAACGGGCGGAAGGCAGCATTATGTTTTGGCGCAGTATGCCTGTCAGTGACATAAAAACCCATTTAGTGAAGCTAGGATTTGGCTTATTGGTGATTCCGCTCGTCTGCTCGGTGCTCGTACTCGCTGCAAATTTAATGTTGTGGTTGCTGAACATCTCTACTGATCACCAATTGGCTTTATTGTACCGCCAAGCCTCGTTAGGTTACGTGCTGCTGCATTGGGGAGAGTTTTTAATCAGAATGTTGTTCGCCGGTATTCTGCTGTTACCGCTGGCATTAACTGCGATGGCTATTTCACAAAAAGTGAACTCACCACTGGTCATTTTGTTTATCGCCATTTATGCGCTGCGTTGGATGCCTATCGCACTTTTTGGTTTCTACGGACTAGATCAGTTTTTCTCCGAAGTGCTTTACCTTCCGCTGCACGCCATTATTACACCAAACCCATTCAATGTCATTCCTCAAGCGGGTTGGTTAAACGTCGGCATTTACGCCTTCATTGGTATTCTTGGTTGGACAGCTAGCCTCAAGTTCAGCCGAACTATCCAATAATGCTTCGTCCGATAAACGACCAAACCAAGTCATAAAAAAACGGTCACAACCAGTGTTGTGACCGTTTTATTTCGCCTCTAGGAGCTCATCCACTTAACTTTAACCAAGGAATGAAATGTAGCCTTGCAAGATAATTAAGTTGACGATGTCGATAAAGAAAGCGCCCACAATTGGCACCACCATAAATGCTTGTGGCGACGGGCCAAATCGGTTAACGATTGAACCCATGTTCATTACGGCTGTTGGGGTTGCACCCAAGCCAAAACCGCAGTGCCCCCCTGCAATAACCGCAGCATCGTAGTTGCTTCCCATCACTTTGAACGTAACATAGTACGTAAAGATTGCTAAGACGACAGACTGCACAGCTAAAATAACCAAGAATGGAATCGCTAGATCGAAGATATTCCATAACTTCAAGCTCATCAGAGCCATCGCTAAGAACAGAGATAGCGATACCGTACCTAACATATCGACCGTTTCGGCATCTAACTTACGAATCTTGGTCACTTCCAAGAAATTCGTAATGATCACACCAATGAATAGCGCATATACGAAGTCTGGAATCATCAGCCATGAGATTTCATACGTGCTTACCCATTGCTCGACATACTTGGCCCCAGTAACACAGATCAGTAGGAAGAAGAGTTTCTCCACCACTTTTTTCGCCGTTACTTTATCTTCTTCGTATTCATTGTAAGTCACCAACTCCGGGAATTTCTCGTGAGTTTTGGCATCTCGACCACCACGACCATACTCAGACTCTATGCTGTTTTTTTCCACCAGACGCTGCGCTACAGGGCTACCAATGATACCGCCGATGATCAAACCAAAAGTCGCTGATGCCATTGCAATTTCTAAGACGTTATCCAATCCATACACGTCTTGAAAGGTTTGTGACCACGCAGCACCTGTACCATGACCACCTGACAGAGTAATCGAGCCAGCAATTAACCCCATCAAAGGATCTAAACCGAGCGCCGCCGCAAGTGAAACGCCAACGCCGTTTTGTATGATGATGTAAAACGATGCGACAGCTAAGAAGATAAAAACCTTCGCACCTCCTTTCATCAACTGAGTGTAATTTGCGGCCAAACCAACTGTCGCAAAAAACATTAACATAAACGTATTTTGTAATGGCAAGTCGAACTCTAAGTCGATGCCGTTGAAATGAAGAGCAGTAATCATGCAGGCCACAATAAGACCACCTACAATCGGCTCAGGTATGTTGAATTTCTTTAAAATCGGTAGCTTAGCATTAATAAAATGCCCCAGGAAAAGCACACTGATTGCGACCAAGAAGGACTCCAGTGCACCTACAGATATTAAATGATTCATATCGCCTCTTATTATTGTTCTCTTCATTCTCCGTAATGAATGAGTGTTAGTTTAACCTTCGTTCAATAGCAAATTTTCTCGCTTTATTGTTTCGAAAATACTCAAAAAGTTGGTGTAGATGCGCCTTAGGCTAGTTTAAGGGGCGCTCCTTAAGCGATGTGTCAGTTTTTACGCTGTTAGCAAGCCCTTAAATGTGAAAGGAGCTGATACAGCTCCTTCAAATGGCCCCTCGCAATACCTGTGCGTTATCGCTTGGGGTGTTGTGTTGTGAGTAAATTCTGGGTGACACTTTCTGAACCACTTCGGGCTCCCTTACTTAAACAGAATGTGTCAATTACTATCAAACAAAGTTCCTTCCCGTTGTAACCGCTAAACGCCGAGAGCGCGTTCAAAACAATTGGGTTTGCCTGTTCCTGTCGTAGCTTTTCAACTCTGGCTCATGGTGTATAAACGAGCCGAATCCAAGGAAACTCTCAAGCTGCAACAAACGTTTTCGTCACAACGGAGCAGGATTATAACATATCGCTGATAATTTTCTTCAATTCAGTGACATTCACCAACTCCATGGTTAAACCTTGCAATGATTAACTGCCTATTATCATTTTCACAGATAAAGATCGAAGCACAGTTACTCAGTAAGCTTCTTAGAAAACGATGCATAGCCAATAACTTCACCGCCGTTCTTATCCAAGAGGTCTTGATAAACGCCCTAGAGAACCAAGCCGCCGAAATATGCGATGTTATCATGATTGCTTTTCGAGACCGATGCCCCGACTTTGGCTGATGAGTACAACCCCAACTATGCATCAGACAAAAACATGTATAATTTTTTATACAAGTTATTCAATAACAAGAGTCCCACATGAACATTCATTCTCTTTGCCCTGCGCTATTACTCAGCGTCGTCTCATCAGCTACAGCAGCTGAAAACATTCGTATTCAATATTCTCCCATAGAGACAACTCATGAAAAAATCGCCCAACAATCTATTCAAAGCAGCGATGTAAACACCATCTTTGTTGAGCTGTCTCAGGCCTACTTTCCATTTGATAAAGCTCTCACGCTGGTTTACGGCGGAGAAGATGGTCCAATGTATGATCCTGATACACACACAATATACGTTCCTTACACTTTTTATTTGGAGTCGCTCAATTACTTCTCCAATAATCAGTATGAAGAACGCTTCGGAAAATCCCCAAAAACAGGGGCGCTAGATACGTTATTGCACACTTTACTTCATGAAGCTGGACATGCTTACATCGAAGATCAAAGCATCCCTGTTCTCGGAAAAGAAGAAGATGCGGTCGATAATTTTGCCACTATTTTAATGATTGACTTCCTAGAAGATGGCGCAGATATGGCCATTAGCGCCGCCGACATGTTCGCATTCGAATCCGACGACAGACCGGACTACTACGATTTTGGCGAGTACATTGACGAACACAGCTTTGATTTGCAGCGTTACTTTTCAACGTTATGTCTGGTGTACGGTAGTGATCCTGAGCAATACAAAGCCTTACTCGATGAAGTAGAAAAAGACTACCTGCGTGATCGCAAAGAGTTCTGCCAATTCAATTACGGCAACATTCGCGACAATTGGCTGCATTACTTGCAAAACAATGAACCAAAAGAAAATTCGCCACGTAAAAGCGATTAGAAAATCTCAAACAAGAAAACCGCAATGACAAAACTCACCATATTTTATGACGGAACCTGCCCGCTTTGTGCCAAAGAGATGAAGGCGCTAAAACAACGCGATGCCAAGCAGCAAATCAAAACCGTCGATATCTATAGTGATGCATTCGCAGATTATCCTCAGATCGATCCTGAACAAGCCGACACCATTTTGCACGCCCTCAACGAAAAGGGGGAGCTTCTGCTTGGGTTGGACGTGACTCATCGTGCGTGGCAATTAGTTGGTCGCGGTTGGCTCTACGCTCCACTGCGTTGGCGCCTCGTTAAACCTGTTGCTGACTGGCTTTACCTGAAATTCGCAAAGAATAGGTATCGCGTCTCATATTGGTTAACGGGGACTTCTCGTTGCAATAGTGGGTCGTGTTCACGTTAATTGTGATCCCGCTTAAAAATGCTACGACCTTCGTCTAGATTTACAAATTTCCAGTACTTCTGATTGAGTAACTCGGTTAATCTCTAAGCATTACAACAATAAGTATTAACACTTTTATCAGGCAAGCTTATTCAGCTTGTCACTTGTAACGCTGCGCCGAGAGAAGGACGTCTCTATGAATCTGACGATCAGAAAACGACTATATATCCTTTCAATAATTCCAATTCTAACCATGGCAATAGGCATGATGTGGTTCACCTATCTACAAACCACAGCCTACAACGAACACGAGATTGAGCAGACTCGAAGTCAAATGATGGAGATGAAAAAAGCCGAGCTCAAAAACTACGTCCAAATGGCGCGCTCCGCTGTCGAGCCACTGCTCGTTCAAAATGCCCCACTTGAAGAAGCACTGCCGATCTTGAAACAGTTGGAGTTTGGTCAATCCGGCTACATCTTCGGTTACGATTCAAAAGGCGTTCGCGTCGTGGTGGGTAAAAACACCAAAGGCATCGGGGAAAACTTCTATAACTTGCAGGACAAGAAAGGCAATTACCTGATTCAGGATTTGCTAAAAAATGCCAAAACTGGTGAGTTCACGACTTATTACTTCCCGAAACTCGGTCAGAGCGAAGCACTACCGAAACTGAGCTACTCAGTCTTTATTCCTGAATGGGACTTGATGTTGGGAACGGGTTTCTACACGGACGATATCGACGCCATTGTGGCAGACATGGAAAAAGCCGCACACGAAGATCTCAACACCACACTAACTGCGATAGCCCTGTTTTGTGCCTCGATTACAGCGATAGTTGCAGTCTTTGCCGTGTTTGTTAACCGCAGCATCATGAAGCCTATTGAGCAGTTTGATGCTTCAATTCACTCTTTCGCGCAAGGCGATGCAGATTTAACCGCGCGCATGGAAGAATCGAGCGTGCCGGAGTTCACCCAACTTAGCCGTAACTTCAATATCTTCGTTGAAAGCCTGCAAGGCATCATTAAGAGCGTTAGCCACGTAGGACAAGAAGTGGTTTCAGAGACCAACGAGATGTCACAGCGTGCATCGCAAGTGGATGAATTAGCTTCTGGTCAACGTGAAGAGACCGAACAAGTCGCTGCGGCAATGACCGAGATGACAGCAACGGCGCACGAGATTTCAAACAACGCTAACCAAGCAGCGCAATCAGCCAGAGACGCCGATGAAAACTCACAACAAGCAAAACACATTGTTGATTCAGCAGCGAACTCTGTCGAAGCACTCGCGCTAGAGGTGTCGGAAGCCAGCACGGTGATTTCTCGTTTAGAGAGCGACGTAAAAAACATTTCTTCTTCTCTGGAAGTGATTCAGGATATAGCCGAGCAAACTAACCTATTGGCACTGAACGCAGCCATTGAAGCAGCCCGTGCAGGCGAACAAGGTCGCGGCTTCGCAGTCGTTGCCGATGAGGTTCGTAAACTGGCGAGTCGCACTCAAGACAGCACAGGCGAAATTCACCAAATGATTGAGCAATTGAAGTCTGGCTCGGATGCGGCAGTGAAAGCCATGGGCTCAAGCCAAGCGCGTGGTGAAGCAACGGTTGAGGAAGCACGAGCAGCCTCTGCCGCACTGCAAGAAATCCAAGCCGCAATTGCTAACATCATGGACATGAACACGCTTATCGCAACGGCAACTGAAGAGCAAAGCCAAGTTGGGCAAGAGATTTCACAACGTATTGAAGTGATCTCTCAACAAAGCAGCCAATCGGCGCACCTTGCGAATCAAAACCGCGCAGGTAGTGGCAACCTAAACCACAAAGCTAACGAGCTGTACGACTTGGTCGGTCGCTTTACGGTTTAACGCTTTCCTCACCCACTCACCATTCAAACAGCGACGCCAAAACGTCGCTGTTTTTATTTCTGCTATCCTCATACGACTTAGCTATAATGCCGCAAACTAAGCACCCACAAGGGCAAAACCAGATGATTATTATGACCACCAATTTCGGTGACATCGAGATTGAACTGAACCTAGAACGAGCACCAGTTAGCTCAAAGAACTTCAAAAAATACTGTGAAGATGGCTTCTACAACGGCACCATTTTCCACCGCGTTATCGACGGCTTTATGATCCAAGGTGGCGGTCACACCGAAGACATGGCAGAAAAGCCAACACGCGCCCCTATCGCGAACGAAGCAAACCGTGGTCTAAAGAACCTTGTTGGCACTATCGCAATGGCGCGTACCGATGCACCGCACTCTGCAACGGCACAGTTCTTCATTAACTTGGAAGACAATGATTTCCTAGACCACACCGCTACTACCAACCTAGGCTGGGGCTACGCCGTGTTTGGTAAAGTGACCGCGGGTATGGATGTCGTAAACCGCATCGCGAAAGTGAAAACGACCTCTAAACTTGGTCACGATGATGTGCCATGCGATCCAATCATTATTGAGAAAGTGACGATCAGCGAATAAGCCCATTCGCCTCTTCGGAGAAATCGTCGCTATAAAACGAAAAAAGCGCCTAATGTCAGATGACTTAGGCGCTTTTTGTTTTTGTTGCTGAAACAAATGAGCAGCGAGTTTACAGTGTAAAGAGTGAGCAGTTCTAGCGATTACATCCCTTTGAACAAACTTTGAGATGCACGGCTCACAGCGAGCTTAGTTTCTCCAACGTGAACAAACATTCTTCCAGCAAAGTCTTTGTTTACTTTGCTAATTTTGCACACTTGCACAACGCTTGAACGGTGTACTTGCCAGAACTGTTCTGGGTTAAGCTGCCCTATCAACTCTTTCAACGAGGTGCGAATCAAATACTCCTGCACTTTGCCTTGTCCTTGTTGGGCATACACAGAAACGTATTTTTCTTCCGCTTTGAAATACAATACATCAGACGTAGCAATCAGATGAATATCTTCCCCTTGCGTCGCTTTGATCCACTGAAGATATTGCGGCGTTTGTGGCGCGGATAATTGCTGCAACTGTTCTAACAGGCTGCTCATCTGCACATTACTGCTTTGTTGCTCTCGCTTAGCAAGGCGTGCTTTCACTCTTTCACACGTCGTCAGGAGGCGCTCATCCGAGATAGGCTTAAGCAAATAATCGGCGGCATTTTGTTCAAAGGCTTTGATGGCGTAATCATCGTACGCAGTAACAAACACAATCAAAGGTGGATTGGCGAGTTGATTGAGTTTTTGCGCCAATGTCATGCCATCCAAAACTGGCATACGAATATCGAGAAACGCAATATCAGGTTGGCTTTGCTCAATGGCTTGCAACGCTTGTTCACCATCGGCGACTTTGGCTATCACCTCTAGCTCTGGCCACACTTCAGCTAGGCTTTTATCAAGATGATGCCTCAATAGCGGTTCATCATCAGCAATAATGGCAGTAAACCCTGTATTCATTCCTTTCTTCCTTGATTACGATTCCATTGGCCAACTCAGGCGAACACAAACACCACCCTGAGCAGACTCACTGATAGAAACCTCTCCTTGCCCTGCGAACAAAGCTTCAACTCGCTGCTTGAGGTTACTTAAACCGACGCCAGAGCCCATGTGCCCACTAACATGATTCAAGCCAACACCCGTGTCTCTGACTTCAATCTTCAAGTTCTGTCGTTCACGCTTGATGAGCAAACTGATTTCGCCGCCTTCTCGCTTCGGCTCAATACCATGGATGATGGCGTTTTCGATTAAAGGTTGGAGCATCATCGGCGGTAATTCGGTTCTGCCTAGCCCTTCTTCCACCTCAATCTTGTAACTGAGTCGATCACCCAAACGAGTTTGTTGGATGCCTAAGTAAGCCTCAAGTAACGCCGTTTCATTGTCTATGGTGGTGTGTTCTTCGCGTGAGCTTTTGAGCGTCGCACGCAGCAGCGCGGTTAACTGTTCTAGCATTAGCTTGGCTTTATCGACATCTTGCGACATGAGCGCACTGATATTTGCCAAGGTATTGAATAAGAAATGCGGTTCAATCTGGCTTTGCATCTGCTTAAGCTGACTCAGCAACAGCGCACGATCTTGCTCTGCTTTCTCGCGCTTGATGGCTTCCAACTCTCGTTGAGCAACCGCCTCTTTCTCACGCGAGTAAAAATAGAAATAACACATACCGCTAAACAGTAATCCCATTAAGCCAACAGGGATCATATCGGAGATACCAAAATACTCTCCGAGCCAAAATTGCGCATTAATCACCCCAAACAATAAACAGGCAACAAGCGAACACACCACTTCTATCATACGCGGGATGGTTGGAAACAAACGGTCAATCAACCATGAGAAGAAGATAGCCGAATAGCCAAATCCAAAGCTAACCGCCACATGAATGTAAAATGGACCGCCCCAAACCGAGAGCGTCATTGCTGCGATAAAGAGACAAAATGCCGTGGTCACTAATAAGCTACGCGGCCATCCACTTTTTACCACTGATTTTGCTGAACACATTTAGAATTTCCCTTTGATATTAAATACAATCATATGCTTATCATTGATTTGTGCGTAAGCAGATTGGTCGTCTCCGGTTAAAAAGCGTGCGGCAACTTCCACTTCTACACTTTGATCGCCAGTATCAATCCATTGGTAGTTAAGCCACTGCGTGACAATCACACCGCCATCTTGTGGCGACAACATCACATCCAACGTGGGGGTTACATCAATTAGCCAGCCCATATCTGCTTTGCCGTTCCATGCAGCCCACGCTTCCACATCCCAACTCCAGTGCAGCATTACGTTATGCTGAACGATATTGGCATGCTGAAACCCTTGGGCGTAGCTTGTCGCAAGTAGAGCGCTGCTAGCCAACAGAGAGTTGTTAGGTTCAGGGATCTGAGAGAGTAATTCGCCACGCTCTATTGCTTGTTGCCATTCGCTTTTCGACCATGCTCGGCTGTCGTACCAATATTCAGCAATCACGTTGTGTCCGGCTTGGTTTGCCCAGTTCAATCCAATCAAGGCTTGGAATGCACTGCCCTGCGCCTCAACTGAAACGGGTCGGTAAAGATCATCCTGCTGAAACTGATAGCCAACACTTTGCTTTTGCCACAGCATGGAACCGTGCATGGCGATGGATTCATCCCACACCGCAATGGCACTGGCTCCGAGTAAACCTCGGCGCACATCATCGTAATAACCAATAAGTTGATACTCGGTATCACCCACCAGCGCATAACGACGAATACCAACACCTTGCTGCTCTGCGGCTTGATCCAGTGCACTTTGGTCTTGTTGCCCCCAACTTGAATCAGTTGCAATCACCGTCCACTCGCCGGCCATATCGTAGTGTGAGAGTGAAAACACACCCGCACCTTCTTCTGCTACTAAGCCAACAGGATTTTGTCGATAAGGCTTAAACAGATCCAAAGGTCGGTAGCCATAACCCACGCCCCAATCCACGCGTAACTTACCCAAACTCACATCAAGAGTGGTATCACCAACTTGCCACTCCCCTAGCCAAGCCAGCTCTCTAATCAACAGTTGGTTATCAGCTTCACTCCACCAATCACTCTCTCCTTGTTGATTGAGGTACAAACCTTGGCTATACAGAGCGAACAAACCACTGAAGTTGTGATAATTCACCTGCACATCCAACAGTGCATTAAGTGAATCACGAGAACTGCTCTGCGCCAGCATAAATGCGCTATCCCGTTGCTTGGCCGTTTCGTAACTGACAGCCCAATCCCACTCAAAACTCAGCTCATCATTGGCAAAAACTGGGGCTGCTGTGCCCACACACAACGACGCAGCAATCAACAAACTGGTGCTTTTGTTAAGGTTAGGCTGGTGCGGTTTCATG
The DNA here is from genome assembly GCF_033344415.1 of Vibrio sp. 1727. Lineage (NCBI taxonomy): Bacteria > Pseudomonadati > Pseudomonadota > Gammaproteobacteria > Vibrionales > Vibrionaceae > Vibrio > Vibrio sp. 1727. The sequence continues at coordinate 33,379 of NZ_JAWPOT010000019.1, read as the reverse complement.
TGACTTCCTTGCTCGTTTTTATGGTTCTATTTACGAAGCTCAGACTAAAGCTGAGTCGTGTTGGCTTTTGGCAAATAACTTGGGTTGTAGAACTTGTTATCCAGCTGCCAAGGCACGATTTCTTGGTACTCGATAACGGTCTTTTTGCTCGGCTGAATGCTATCAAGCAAGGTCATCTCACTGACGTAGTCTTCACCGTTGTCGCTTGCACGTCCGTATTGCGCTTGCTTGGCGAGTTTGCCCGAGCGCAAGTAAAGATCGGCTTTGATTGGAAACGCATCTTGCTCAGACAACCACAAGTCGATCTTCTGATAGCTCGCCCCTTTGGTTTTCGCGGTTAACGCAAGGTGATAAGCCGCGACACTTTCCCCGTTCACCGAAACGGTTTCTGTCGCTTTCCATTCACCTTGATAATCTTGGCTCCACGTCAGGGTTGAGATGTCGCCGATAGACGCTTCCCCAAGCAACTTCTGCATTGGCGTAATGCGAATCGGGCGGCGGCTCTTTGGCATTTGCAGCCAGTAGTTATCGCCCATCATCAACATCTTTTGCCCTGCTTCAACCGCCGATTTGAATACCACCAGCGATTCACGATTTGGACGCGTGTACACGTGGTAAAGGCGAGTTTTATCTAACTCTTGGTCTTGATATAAGCGCACCAGAGACACCACTTTGGAGGAATCATCTTGCAAGCGGTAGCTGTCGGCTTTTTCAATCAATTGCGCAACTTGCTGTGCATCTAGTGCTGTTTCATTCGCACTGACATTCATGCTTGCAACGCCATTTACCGTTAGCAATGCAATTGGTAATAGTGATTTGAAATTAAACATAAATCAGTGCCTCCGTAATTGGCTTGTTCACCCCTTTGCGCGCCGAGAAAAACGCTGCAATCAAACAAATCATCATTACTGCAAATCCTGCTATAGCCACCAGCTCCCAAGAGAAGTAAATCGTCAATGGATAACCTTCTGTACGTCCTGGTGGTGGCGGCATTTGCACATCCACGACCATCAGTAAGACGGTAACTAACCCTGTAAACAAAGCGCCAATTAAGCTGCCAATCACCGCAAGTAACCCTGCTTCGCGCAAGAACCCAGCAATGATTTCGCGAGGGTAGCTCCCAAGCGCCGACAAGGTGCCGATTTCACGTGTACGCTCGGTGACCGACATGGTCATGGTGTTGAACAGGGCGACAAAGACTACCAACGCCATTACTGCGCCCATGATGCCGAAGATGCGGTCGTACAAATCTTTCACTTTGAGATAGAAGAACGCACGTTCTTGCCAAGGCGTGATCTCAATATCTTGCTCGCCAAAGTTCTGCTTTTGCTTACTCAAAACCGAAGCCACTTGTTGCTCGACTTGGTTAGTTAAACTGGTATCGAATAGGAAGACAGATAGCGCACTGACTTTGTCTGAACCGAGCAGCGATTGTGCGCTGTTGATGTGCACGTACAACTGGCGTTTATCAAGCTCAGGCACGCCTGTTGAATAGATGCCACGTACTTTGAAGTCATACGCGTTCAATGCGCCATCGGTTGTGGTCGCCAGCAAGGTAATCCAATCGCCAACGTGCACGCTTAGGTTATTCGCCAAATCAACGCCGAGCATCACTTCTGGCTCTGCTGGGTCATAACGCGATGCGTGAATGTTGGACAGCGTCTGCCCTTCGCGCACATCCAAAAACGGTCCTTTCATATCGAATTCGCGCTCGTTCACGCCAATGCCGATAAAGATCGATGACTTGTTGCCGTTGGAAATTAAACCGCTGAATTCAACTCGCGGCTGCACGCCTCGCACTTCGTTTAAGCCAATCAATTGCTTGGTGATGTCGTCGGCGTGAGTTAACCCGTTACTCAGCGGCATCTCTTCTTCTTTGGCGAAGTAACCCGGAGTGGTTAACGTCAGATGCCCCGTGTCACGCGCTGTCGATTCTTTCAAACTGTCGTAGGTGTACAGACCAAAACCGCCCGCACTGGTTAAGGCAAACACGGCAATGGCGATGATCAGCATCGACAACAAACTGCGGCGGCGATTGCGTTGCAGGTTCAACCAAGCAAGGCGAACGGAAACTGGAATTAGCTTGCCCATGAAACCTCCTCCACACTTGCGTGCGTTTGGGTAATTTTGCCATCCACCAATTCAATGGTGCGATCGCAACGGGATGCCATGCGAGGGTCGTGAGTGGCGACGATAAAAGTGGTGCCAAGCTCGTGTCCGAGCCCTTTCATAATGTCGATGACCTTGTTGGCAGTTTGGCTATCAAGACTTGCGGTTGGCTCATCAGCGATCACCAATGCAGGTTTGTGCACTAAGGCGCGCGCAATTGCCACACGCTGCTGCTGACCGCCCGACAAGTTATCGGGCATGTGATGAATAAACTCACCCAACCCAACGTGTTCTAGCATTTGTGTGGCGAGCTCGGTTTGTTCTGCTTTTGAAAAGCCGTTGAGATGCAGCGGATAAGCCACGTTCTCTAGCGCCGTCATCACGGGGACAAGATTGAATTTTTGGAACACAAAACCAAGCTTTTCTCGGCGCATTTTCGCCGCATGCATTTGTCCGGTTGGGTATGGGCTGCCTGCAAATGTCACCTGACCTTGGTATTGAGTATCCAGCATGCCAAGCACGTTAAGTAAGGTGCTTTTGCCTGAGCCAGACGGCCCGCACAGAGCCACCATTTCGCCGGAAAACACTTCACCAGAAACGTCTCGCAATGCACGTACGGTTTGGCTGCCAAGGGCGTAATCGCGACTGAGTTGATTAAAAACGATCATGACGCCTCCCTAATACTTGGCTAACAAAGCTTTCGCGGTTTGCGTTTCTAGATTGCTGTCGCCCAATTGCTCCATTTGCGCTAACCATATTTTGGCTTGTTGAACATCTTTAGCGCGCAGTGCCGCTTCAATGGCATAACGGTAAATCCAAGACGTTGCGGCGAAAGGTTGTTGGCTAAAACTCGGTTCATCGAGCAGAGAAAGGTACAGCTCGTAGCCACGCTCAAAGTGATTGAACATGTCTGGCAGAGAGGTAAACGTAGTAGCTGCCATGGCGGTAGCTAGCTGGTATTCCGGCAAGCCTTGTAAGCGTTGTTGCTCTTGCAGTGGAACTGGCTGGTTCGCCATTAAATCCAAGCCTTTTTGGATTGTGGCAAGACCGCACTCGGTGAACTTCATCTTGTTCCAAGGCATAAACGCCTCACGACCTTGCAACGTCTCAGCACTGCCCAAGTAAACCAAGGTCACCGGCGTTGCGCCCTGCTCTTCGAGTTGTTTGGATAGTTCGCCATAAACAGTATCAACTAAGCCAGAGTCACCCTGCGCCGCTTGGTTGAATTGACTGAGTGTGCGCTCGCTTGGGTTAGCCAGAGCCAGATTGCTGCTAAGTGCAAATGCGGCGATAAACGTACTTGCCAGTTTAAGAGCTTTGATTGAGCGAGATTGAGAAACCATCATGTACTGTCCTTAGTTGAACGTGATTTGATGGTTTCAGATTAAGGGAGAAGGTCGCACGCTGCTTTTGCATGCGACCAATGGCAGTTATGCAGAGTGAATGGTATTGAGAGAGGATGAATGACATTCACTTAAACAGAAAATACAATTCCGCTCATTCGTAACTCTACATTTTTACGGCAGTCACAATAAAAACACTGGCTTAAAATCTGAGGCTAGTGTATTTATCCATCCCACAGCTACCCATAACAGACAGTGTCGCACTCTCCTTTCTTACACACCTTTGCATGGTGTCTGTTGTTTCGAAATCGAGATTCTTAGCATCGGAATAGTTTGAACTCTTCGAGTTTTAGTTGTTTTCGCACTCAAAATAGGTGCGTTATTAGGTCGTTGAAAATGAATAAGCGTTATTTCCCAAGAGTTGATTTGCCACTGCTAATGGCGATCATTCCGATCATGCTGTTAAGTTCGCTCACTCTCTGGAGTGCCAGTAGCTTTAATGAGGCGATGCTCTTCAAACATTTGGCGCGCTGCGGACTGACATTAGTTTGTATCTTGGTCATGTCCTCGATTCCAGCGTCCAGCTATCAGCGCTCAGCTCCATATCTCTACATTATTGCGGTTGCTCTGCTACTTGCTGTCGCTTTATTTGGTGATAGCACCAATGGCTCTCAACGTTGGCTCGATATCGGCTTCTTCCGCTTTCAACCGTCTGAGCTAATCAAACTTTCCATTCCAATCATGATCGCCTGGATGCTGCATATTGAAGGAGGTCGACCAGACAGTCGGAAAATTGCGTTTTGCTTACTTATTACAATGATTCCTGCCGGGTTAATCGCGCTACAACCGGATTTAGACGGTGCAGTTTTTACCGTCATTTATGCATTGTTCGTTTTGTTTTTGGCTGGCATGAGCTGGAAAATAATATGCGGGTTTATTGCGAGCATTTTAACGTTAGCACCTATTTTATGGTTCTTCGTTATGGAAACCTATCAAAAGAGCCGTGTAACACAGTTCTTGCACCCTGAGTCCGATCCACTGGGTTCGGGCTACCAAATCATCCAATCTTTGATTGCGATTGGCTCAGGCGGTATGAAAGGCAAAGGTTGGATGAATGCAACGCAGGGAACACTTGGCTTTATTCCAGAAAGTCATACGGACTTTATTTTTTCGACCTATGCGGAAGAATGGGGCTTTGTTGGCAGTTTAGTCTTACTCGCATTGTACTTGTTTATTACTGCACGCGTTATGTTGCTTGCATGTCAGTCTGACCACTTTTTTAGTCGGCTGGTAAGTGGCGCATTAGCGATGAGCTTTTTTCTGTATGCTTTTATCAATACGGGCATGGTGAGTGGCTTGTTGCCAGTAATGGGTAGCCCACTTCCCTTCTTTAGCTATGGCGGCACGGCGATGCTAACTCAAGGTATCTGTTTTGGTGTAATCATGTCGCTGTGTTATTCCAAATATCGTAACGCATAGCGTTGCTTGAGAAAAAGCGATCAAAAAAGGCTTCCCTAAGGAAGCCTTTTTACAACGATATGAGCGAATTAATTACAGCTCTGCGTTGTGGTAAACCTGCTGAACATCATCACAGTCATCTAGAAGATCTAGGAATTTCTGGAATTTCTCAGCATCTTCACCCGATACAGGCGTATGAGTTTGCGGAACGAATGTGATTTCTTCAACATCGATCGTTAGATCTGGGAATGCACCGTTAAGCGCAGTTTTTGTTTTGAAGAATTCTGTGTGAGGTGCGAATACAGTGATAACACCGTCTTCTAGCTCAACGTCAGTAACGTCTACGTCTTCCATCATTAGCGTTTCTAGGATGATTTCATCATCGTCGCCTTTGAACTGGAATACCGCTTGGTGATCGAACATGTGAGAAACCGAGCCCTCAACACCAATTTTCGCACCGACTTTCACAAAGCATTGGCGTACATCTTGGAAAGTACGGTTGCCGTTGTCTGTTAGACAGTCAACGATAACGCTAGTACCGCCAGGGCCGAAGCCTTCGTAACGTGCTGGAGTGTAGTCTTCACCACCGCCACCGTTCGCTTTGTCGATCGCTTTATCGATAACGTGCGCAGGAACTTGGTCTTTTTTCGCTTTTGCGATCAGGTGTTTCAAAGACAAGTTCATGTCTGGATCACCACCACCGTTTTTCGCGCACATGTAAATTTCTTTACCGTATTTGGAATAAACTTTAATTTTCGCGCCTGCAGTTTTCGCCATAGAGGCTTTGCGCACTTCAAAACTTCTTCCCATCGGGATGTCTCTCTAAATTCAAATTTAATGCGAAGGATTTTAGCAAAAAGCGAAACCTTTTCAATTTCGCTTAGCAAAGGAATAGGGAGGTTACCTCATTCGTCGCATTGGATTGAACCATTGCCACGGTTCGCGTTAAGCGACACCCATTACTCGTTTGTACTTTTCGACCGATTGCTGGAAAAACGCCTTTTCATCAGCATCGTTAATCTTGGACAACTGTTCTTCTATTGCTTCAGGACCAGATTTGGCCTCTCTGAGCTTCCAAACCAAAAACGACGCCTGCTTATCCAGTTCGATTTTGTTTTTTTCGTCAGGCGGCAATAGGGATAGATTAAACGACATTCACAGCCTCAAGGTACTTTAAATACTAGCCGGGCACTATATCACACAGAGTTACAATTACAGAATAGAAACGCACTTAACTTGATCGATTTCAAGTTAACTATTTAGGCACAGCGCTGATTTTCAGTGCTTTTGGTAAATGCTGTTCGAATATTTGTTGTAATCGAGTCTTGGTAACGGGTTTAGCCACGAACTCGTTCATCCCAACATCGAAGCAATGTTGCTGATCCTCTTTAATGACATTGGCACTTAGCGCAATAATTGGAACGTGTTTCCCCCACTCTCCCATTTTTCGAATTCGCTCCGTAGCAATAAACCCATCCATCACAGGCATTTGGCAGTCCATAAAAATCAAATCGAAAGGCTGCTGATCACACAGCTGCAATGCTTCTTCGCCATGGTTGGCGACACTCACTCGCACACCCAGTTTTTCTAACATGATGCGAACTACCTTCTGATTGACGATGGTATCTTCAACAACCAATACCCAAGGTTTATCATTATCTTGAGGGCTGATTTCGTTGTCTTCCGCTTTCCGGAAATCTAATACATTAAGTTGGTCGGTATAGGTCGATTGCGCATTTATTACAGCAACAGGAATCGAAAATTCAAAACAGCTTCCCAGCCCAAGCTCACTTGTTAGTTGTATTTCCCCTCCCATCAAGTTAACCAACTGTGCAGCTATCGCCAAACCAAGCCCTGTCCCACCATACTTTCTGGTGGTACTACCATCAGCTTGTTGGAAGCGTTCGAAGATTGCTTGTTGGTGCTCTTTCGCAATACCAATACCAGAATCCACAACTCGAAACCGGATATGAGCGGTCTCTCCATCAAGTCGAGATAACGCTACAAGAAGCTTCACATGGCCGCGCTCGGTAAATTTAATCGCGTTGCTCAACAAATTGTTCAGAACTTGTTTCAATCGTGTGGCATCACCTTGCACTTCCATTGGCAAGTGAGGATCAATATCGCTGAGCAGCTGTAAGTTTTTCTGCTTGGCTTTGACACTATGTAAACTGATGACATCGTCAAGTAGCTCGCGAAGATCATAGCTCGTGTATTCCAGCTCTACTTTGCCAGCTTCAACTTTAGAGAAGTCCAAAATGTCGTCGATGATCGTCATTAGTGAGTGAGAAGAACTGTCAATGATCTCTACAAACTCTTTTTGCTGGGGATCGAGGTCGGTGTCATTGAGCAACGACGACACACCAATAATGCCATTCATCGGTGTGCGGATCTCATGACTCATAGTGGCAAGAAACTCACTTTTCTTACGATTAGCGACTTCTGCCCTGTCGCGTTCAGCTTCTAACTCAGTCTGGTGCTCTTTCACTTTCTCAACACTTCGGTTGTATTTCTCTGCCAAAACACTCACTTCATCAAAGCACCATCGTTTAGGGAGAGTCACTTTACTCGGCACTGTACCACCACGAAAATCGCTCACCGCACCTGACAGCAATTGTAATGGATTGACCAACAAGCGAAACGCCACCCAAAGAACACCAATGATGAGGACAAGAATTTTGATCGCTTCTGTCGTAAGTAGAAAAAAGAACTGCTGCCAAAGATCTTCATATATCGCGCTAAGATCCGATTGAACCGTTAATATCGCGAGATCATACGTTTTATCGCCGACCCGATACTGCATCGGCCAGCTTCTCTCGACAACATCCTCAGAAAGCGCCGAACCTAATTCAATGATAACTTCGTCTTCACTAGCAATACGTAAGTAGTCCACCGAGGGCATACGCATTGCACCTTGAGCTTGTGTCAGCAACAGCTCCCTATCCTCTACCCACAAACTCGCAGAAAAGCTCGATAAATAGCTAGACTCAACCTGCTTTAATTCAACATCTAAATGGGCTAAATCTTCGTGAAAAACTCGATATAAGCTCACTGTAGAAATGATGACCGTAAAGATTAAACTCAACGTTAATACCGCCAACATAAGTTGGTTGCCGATACTAAAACGACGTTGAGATCGCTCTTTTTCATCCATATGAAACCGCTCCGATAAACTTGCGCTACTCTAAATATAGCTACGCACAAATAATAATCGAGGATACGATGAAAAGACTTCTACTTAGATTGGCTTTTAGCTTAATTGTTGTAAGTTCTCATGTGACCGCAAATCAAGTGAACTATTACATCATTGCTGAACAAGCTCGACCATTTCAAATTGAACAACAGGGACAAATGCACTCCGGAATTGTGACCGATATCGTCAGCGCTATCTTCGCGGAGTCGGATTACCAAGTGAATTATCATACTTATCCATTTAAACGTATGATTTCCATATTGGAAGAAGGCGCTGAGCCAAACTGGTTAACTTATGGCAGCCCGAACTGGGGCAAGGTGCAATCGGAAAATTTATCTGAGGAGCCCATTTACACTGTAAAACATGTACTGGTATCGAGTAGCGAGAAGCCTTTAGAGTTCAAAAATATGGATACGATGCATGGTCGTTCTATTGTATTACTGCTGGGGTTTGATTATCCAAATTTAACACCGTTCTTTGAAAATGGCAGTGTCAATGAAATGCGCGTGAAAGACTACAACGCCGCATACCGAGTGATAAGCCGAACCCCTGGAGATACAGCTTTTGTCGAGATGGAATCCCGAGTTCTTTACAACTTAAAGCGACTCAATTTGCCGTTAGAGAATTTTCAGATACAGCCTTTCAGCTCGGTTATTCCTGACTACTCAATCTACCTGGCTTTTTCTCCTCAAATGCAACCAGAAACTCAAAATTACATCAATACACGACTCGTCGAATTAAAAGCCTCAGGGGAAATTGATGAAATCATTCAAAAGTATCAATGAATCACCTCATTAACAAAAACGCCAACGATGATACGTTGGCGTTTTTGTTTCTGGGAAATCTGTAGCACTTACTTAGTGTGGTTAACAAACTTAGGATCAAACATGTGCCCCAATTTACTCGCCTTGGTTTGCAGGTAATGTTGATTACTTGGGTTATTCCCTTCTTGTAATGGCACTCGTTCAATGACGTTAATATCAACCGCTTTTAAGGCGGCGAGCTTGCGTGGGTTATTCGTCATTAGACGCACAGCGTCAATCCCCAAATGCTCTAGCATTCCTTTACAGAACGCGTAATCACGCATATCAGCGGCAAAACCTAAACGCTCATTTGCTTCCACGGTATCTGCGCCATCATCTTGTAAGTGATAGGCACGAATTTTATTAATCAAGCCGATTCCACGCCCTTCTTGACGTAAATAAAGCAGCACGCCACATCCCTCTTTGACGATGTTTTGTAGCGCTCTATTAAGCTGAAAACCACAGTCACAACGCGTGCTAAATAGAGCATCTCCGGTAAGACACTCCGAATGCAACCGAATAAGTGGAGCTGCACTTTTTGTTGGCTCACCATAGACCAGAGCAAGATGCTCTTTATTTGTCGCGGCTTCAATAAAGCCGTACATCATAAATGTGCCCCACTGGGTGGGCAATTTGGCTTTATCGATAAACTTCACGAGATTGTAAGGCTCAACATGTCTCAGCTCTGCCCGCACATTCATCAGAATCTCTCCTAGATGATTTTCTCCTTTACCATCTCCCCCGTCTCCCCAAAAGGCATCTTTATGAGAATGCTCTGTTAGGCAAGCGTTACCCGTTCTCATTAATTGCTGCGCTAATGGTGGATTTTGTAGAAACTTTTCCCTAACGATGAAAGCCATAACAGCCAACTTTATATCGTCCCAATCGCTTCTGACAAAGTGTTCGTATTTGCGGCTTAAAGCAAACGCTTCGTCAGGGGTGCTTGCGTGCTGAATTTTACTTTGCAACTGAGCATCGAGAAACTTTTGGGCTTGGTAATAATGTTCGCTGGTGGGCCAAGTTTGGGAGGAGATATTGACTGGGGCATGGCAAAAATTTGAGAGAAAACCGTGGGGCTCATCGGGCTCATAAAAAAGGATTTGATCAACCATACTTGCGCTCCTTGCTTTGTGGTTGCGATAATCAACAAAAAGCATATCGCTACTGATATATCTAGTAACACAAGGTCAGATTGTCAAACTTCTTCGGGACGGGACGTGAGTGTGAAACTCGTGCTTTTGAGGCGCAAGACAGGTAAATGGAGGTTTTGAATAAGAGAGTAATAGAGTGAAAAAATAAAAAGGGCAGTCCGTCGACTACCCTATGGGTTGCTAAACCAACCTGAGGCGATCAGTGTATCAAGCCAAGCTCCCTTGCTTCTTCAATGGTCAACCCACTTTCACGGATCTCACGTAACGCTTCAATGCGTCTTCTGGCTTCTGCTGATTTCACTGTTTTCTCTGGCTTCACAACGGTTTCCTCATCAGGTAATTCCCATTTGTGAGCGATGTTGGTCATCTCGTCATGGTCGATAGAATTAATGGACATATTTCCTCCGAACACACCATGTTTTCGATGCGTAATCTATAGCAAAACCGGAACAAGGTGGTAAGAAAAACTGTAGGGAAATGTGACCCCTCCCGCCCTTTCGTTAACTCCTTAATAGATTCATCATTTAAGTTTTGCCAAGGGACAAATTTACGATTAAATTTGAGTAATTCCCCCTACGAAAAGTGTGCTGATCTAGCTCTCAATTCTGCTCTTCTTTAGTTTTATCAACGACGCATTACACCACTTCCTGTTTCACCTAACTTTCGAGTCACTTCACTGATTCATAGTTTGATACTTTCTAAAAACCGCCACACCTGATAATGATAATAATTATCTTTTAGCTTGGTAAGGTGTTTATATGGATGGTATTAACTTAAGTCATGCATACCACAATGACCCGGTCATCCAGATCCGAGATTTGTGCGTCGATTACATCACTGATAATGGTGATTTTAATGCGGTAAAGTCCGTCAGCTTTGATATCGGCAAAGGCGAAGTATTTGGTCTTGCCGGTGAATCTGGATGTGGTAAAAGCACAATTGCATTCTCAATAAATCGTCTTCATAAGCCGCCAGCGTTCATTTCTGGCGGTAAAATATGGTTTGATGGCAAAGATATCCTTAGTATCTCAGACTCTGAACTGACCGCTCTAAGGTGGAGTGAAATCGCCATGGTGTTCCAGAGCGCGATGAACTCACTCAACCCTGTCTTAACGATACAAGAGCAATTTGCAGATGTGTTACGACATCATCAAGGCCTCACTAACGCTCAAGCAAAAGATAGAGCAGAAAAGTTGTTGGACTTGGTCAATATTCCTCGAGAACGCTTAGCAGAATATCCTCATCAATTTTCAGGAGGAATGCGTCAGCGCTTGGTGATAGCCATTGCTTTGTCTCTAAATCCAAAACTGATCATTATGGATGAACCCACAACAGCATTAGATGTAGTGGTACAGAGAGAAATTTTACAGCAAATTTATCAGCTTAGAGATGAGTTCGGTTTTTCAGTCCTCTTTATCACTCATGACCTGGCACTCATGAGCCAACTATGTGATCGAATTGCAATCATGCGTCACGGAGAAATCGTCGAAGTCAATCGAGCATACGATATACGCAATCATCCTCAACACCCCTACACGCAAAAGCTATGGGCTTCTTTCCCAAACATCCATGACGTCCACAAACAACCAGAGTTACAAGGAGCGTAACCATGAGCCAGCCTATCATCCAAATGAAAAATGTGATTAAAGAATTCAAAGTAGGCGGTGGTTTAGCGAAAGAGGAAACCTTTCGTGCGCTTCAAGGAGTGACTTTTGATCTGTACGCAGGAAAAACCTTGGCTTTGGTTGGAGAGTCAGGCTGCGGTAAGAGTACTTGCGCTCGTTTAATAACCAAAGTCTATCCAGCAACGCAAGGCGAGATCCTTTTCAATGGCACTGACATAAATGAGATCACGTCACGATCGGCTCTACAAGAATATCGCAGTAAAGTACAAATGGTGTTTCAAGATCCGTTTGGCTCTCTCAATCCAACTCATACCATTCGCCATCACCTAACACGTCCTTTAGAAATTCATAAACAAGTCAAAAACGCGCGCGACATCCCAGCCCGCTTGGAAGAGCTCCTAAAGCTGGTGGAACTACCTGAAGAGACATTGAATAAGTTTCCTCACGAACTCAGTGGTGGGCAACGTCAGCGAGTAAACTTAGCAAGGGCTTTAGCGGTAGGTTCGCAAATCATTCTTGCGGATGAGCCTACGTCTATGCTGGATGTTTCTATTCGCTTGGGAGTGTTGAATTTAATGCAACGAATGAAGCAAGAACTGGGAATTGGTTTTTTATACATCACTCATGATCTGGCGACTGCGCACTACATCGCGGAAGAAACCGCAGTAATGTACAAAGGGCAAATCGTTGAATGGGGCGACACTCATTCAATACTTAAGAATCCGCAGCATCCTTATACTAAGCTGTTGATTTCTGCCGTTCCTGATCCTGACTTACCTTTTGGTAACTTAGTGAAAAATGAGCCAAACTATTCGATAGATGCCGATGAAATTCGTCAACGTAGCAGCATAATTGTCGACGAATTTGATCAAATAGGGCCAAATCACTATGTAAAACAATGGACTGAGGCAGCGTAATGGATTTGAGTACTTGGCAAGATCAAATCGCCATGTGGTACGAACAGCGGAAACATGATCAAGTAGAAAAATTGGAAACGATCTTATATCAGGTGCCTGATGACGTGTTTGGACCCGAATTGAGCGATCTTCAAAGTAAAGCGATTGCTTGCTGGTTGGATGGATGTTTACGCGTGTTTCAACATGCAAGCTACCAAGACCCTCAGAAAGCATATCAAACCTTGCTTTATACGAGTGCAAAGCTTGAACAAGCAGCATGCCAAGTCTCGACTGATATTCTGATCAAAGATTGGTGTTTGAGACGACTTCAGCATCTCACCGTTGTGGCGTTAGAGTTTTGTAATCAGCAGTGTGATCAAAACAAGTGGCAGGAACAAGCCCATAGCTTAATCGAATCACATGTTGCGTTGATGCGTTCATTACATTGGAATGAACCCAAGAAGCATGATCAAGGTTTACCTCATTAGTCCGGAAAAATGATCAAGGCTTAATTAGCGGAATTTTAGGCAAAAAAAAGCGAGTTTCCTGAGGAGAAACTCGCGAAGTCTATTCAGAATGAATGTAACAATATGAGCCAATCTATTAATCATCAGAAAGGACAAAAGGTTGTCTATTCGGGATAAATAGTAGTATTAGGCTTGGCTTCTAATGTCAGTGGTTTGTAAGAGTTAAGTCTGTTTTTTATCATCGAAAGACATTGTTACATTTCAAACCGATACATCACACCTATAGCTTGATACACATCAAGCGACACTTTTAAATCGCCATTTCATCCAAGGCACGAAATACCATTTCATCCATGTGACCATCGAAGATTTGACGACAAACTTTCCGACGCACCGCTAACCCCGCAATCAAGCGCTCGATGGTAAGATGCTTAACATCGTTCTGGGTGTTAAAAAGCTCGACGGTTTTACTTAATGTCTCATAAGGAATCGGCTCATCCCCTACCCTTAGCCAGTCGAGCTTCTCTATGTAATCTGAGCACTCCTCTTTGATTGAGGCATACGAGTGCCCTGTCATCGCAGACAAAGCCGTTATACTGCGTTCTAGAGCCTCTGGTGAGGTGTATTTAGATAGAGTAATGGTGATCTCATCAGCATTGATCTCTACCAAATGCTTTCTTTGCTTCACGCGTCGCCCTAAATTTCCTCTTGGAGACGGTGCTTTGCGTTGAATAGGCTCAAATTCGCCGTCTATGATGCCTGAGAGCTCCTCAAGCTGTTGTCGGGTTACCATCTCATTACGAAGTGGATTTGGCAGCGTAGGCGCCATGTTACGCTTTCCTGCGTTGGTCGTTCGCGCTCGCGAGTAACGTAAGACCTCTTCGACATCACATTTGATGTCGATCTGGTAGTCCATCACTTTGTCATTTTCGATCATGGTTTCGATCGTCAGGTGATAACCCCACAAATTAACGACGAATAGATCATCATTCCCTTTTCCATCAGACAAACGCTTTAGTTCTCGGATCAGATCCATGGAGAACCGACGCCATTCAATGTTACGTGCAAGCTTCTGATTTAACTCGCTCAACAGCATGCAATCTGTGTGTCGGCGCACCATACGGCTACGGAAAAACGAATACAGCTGGAACACCAACGTATGCTGTTTCAGGATTTCTGGTGGGAACAAGAAGAAATAATCGCGTGTTAGTAGTTCTTCATAGAACGACGGTTCCCACACCAAGATGTATAAGTTGGGTTTAATACGAATTTCGCCATCACTGCCCTCAACGGGCGCTTCTTCTGAAGCCGTGATGGTACGGGCTAAGAAGCGGAAGCGGTCACTCTTAAAGCCTTCGGGCATATTTTCACTGAGCCATCGGCCAGTGAGTTCATGCAGTTGGAAATCGGTAAACTCGATACGATCGATACTGTCACGGATGGAATCACGAGCTGGGCCACTGTCTTTTTTGCCTCTGAGCGACAAAATATCAGTGATGTATAGCGGCGTTTTGTTTGGTACGTGAGCCGCATCAAGCTGATACTGATCTTTGTGATGATCATGATACTGAACCGTTAACGTGAAGAGAGCGAACAGGGTCATGAGATCATCCACAGTCATGATATTTTTGGATGATCGCGTCTCAATAACGGCTTTTGTGCCAGAGATCGACACCATGGATTTCTGATAACTTTTTCGAGTTCTTGGTGGCGCAAGTGCTTGGTCAATGATCCCAGCCCAATTTGTTGGAGATACAACAAATTGATCAGCTTCATCTTTCATCGTGGGAGGTGTGTTTAACCCGTGCTCATTCAACAAACGTTTGTTTACTTGAGTCTGAGCCAATGCTTTCGAACGTTTTTGTTTCTCGTTCTGGCGAACTTTGTCTGTAACAAGACTTGTTGCTCCCAACACAGATATAAGCTGATTTGGATTCACAAATTTATGTAGCATCGTTTTACCAGCAAGTCCCTCTTCAAAACGCACTGGTGTTTGAGTAAATAAACCAATATTTACTGCTGCGCGCAAACGTTGTTGCAGAGCTGCACGTGTAAGTTGCCCATCTGTTGCTTCAACAATCTCTGTGGTTGAAACCAAACCATCCTTGCTGCTGAAGCCTCGTAATGAGATCAGATTAAGCAACTCTAAGATGCTTTTGGTCACCCCTTTGAAATGTTGGTACTGCTCTACCCAATCCGCAGAGGATTCATGTACCTCAAAAAGATGGCCATCTTTGTGGCTTCTCGGTGCTTTAATCAGAATTTTTTCATCAGCCGTCATTTTAGATCCAGATCACACTAGCCGTAGTTGTGCTATGGTTCCGAAGAATAAAGAAAAACAGATCATAAATAAAGAAAAAAGATTGTTTTTTAAATAACTGATCTTTTTGATTAATCTGATCTTAATTGATTATATGATCTAATGATCTGGCTTGAAATTTCTCGCTAAGCTTTTGTTCTATAAGGCTATTATTTTCATGTATTTCGGAACTATGATCATAAGAAGTCTGAAAGTATGATCAACAATAACCTGAAAGCATGATCATATTTATTCGTAAGCATGATCATTAAGGTTATGAAAAGATGATCAAAAGAGTCTTGAAACGATGATCATGATGTTTTTACAGGTTATCCACAGATGCAGTATTTAATAATGATCTTCACGATGATTATATTGTGCATTGGTGATGTTATTTATACTCGGATCGATGATCAAGAGCCAATATATCTATCGTTCTGGCGCCCATATTGATGAGATATCACTCATCTGATTAAAATACATTCAAGTCGCTCATATTTAGAAGTAAATACTAGTCTCTGCTTATTTACAGGAAGCATGATCATGAGAGCGTGATTTATCATAGCAACTTGAGCAATTTCATTGTTCCGGCTTCTATACCGTCAATTTCTGCTCAATCCCCCATTCTGTCTGCACTCAACCGTAAATCAGAGAAGAAAACTCATGCTTCCGAGAGATTCTAAGGCTTGATCATATTTCCGATTAATGGATCTTATTTTATTTGCGTGTTTACACCGTACTCTGCTCAATTTTTCCATGATCATGCTTTCGGATTTGTTTATTAACACGGAAGCATGATCATAAGTATACCTTGATCATACTTCCATAGATGTTTCGCTGGAACTGCCCTATTTTGCTCGGAGACATGATCAAGGTGTTCAGGTCTTTATTGCTCCGATATTACTTACTATTTTTCGTTTAAATTAGGTTGGTCTAACATAATCCGTAATTTAGCTTAAGATTATAATCGTTCCGGTAGAAAATTGATTTACATTGTAAATGAGTGACGCTGTAACACTTTTTATTTTTAAGTTTAGGTGTCCACTTATGAGAAGATTATTTGATTAAAAATAGTTATCTTTTTGACCATAAATCATAAAAGCGTCGATTTGGGTGTTTTTTTATGTGATGGTAATTCAAAATGTTCGTGCACCTTTTTGTTGTTTTTGGTCTTTACTGCTGTACAATTGCAATTATAAATCCTTCCAACGGAATTTGGCATGAAAAGAGAAAAAACGATTGAAAACCTTCTTGAGTTAGCGGAGCTGACTCAGCAGGTTCAAGCTGACCGTATTGAAATTGTTTTAGAAGAGCGAAGCGATAACTACTTCCCACCAATGTCGAAAGCGATGATGGAAACCCGTTCTGGTCTAACTCGCCGTAAGCTCGACGACGCGATTGGTAAAATGGAAGCCGCTGGGC
This sequence comes from Vibrio sp. 1727, assembly GCF_033344415.1. Classification (NCBI taxonomy): domain Bacteria; kingdom Pseudomonadati; phylum Pseudomonadota; class Gammaproteobacteria; order Vibrionales; family Vibrionaceae; genus Vibrio; species Vibrio sp. 1727. The sequence continues at coordinate 16,613 of NZ_JAWPOT010000019.1, read as the reverse complement.
ATCAATTTACTAAAAACAACGCGAATCATTATTCAATTACGTTAGAAGAAGCACACATGCTCATGGATGCGGCTGAAGTGCCTAAATTTCATGAGCGTAAAAAGAATTCAGGTAACAAACCTTGGATTATTAATGTGCAGAACCAAAAGGGCGGTACAGGTAAATCAATGACCGCGGTTCATTTAGCGGCATGTTTAGCGCTAAATTTGGATAAACGATACCGTATTTGTTTAATCGACTTAGACCCACAAGGCTCGCTACGTTTATTCCTCAACCCGCAAATCAGCATGGCAGAGCATGATAATATCTATTCTGCGGTAGACATTATGTTGGGTAACGTGCCTGATGGTGTGGAAATTGACAGTGAATTTTTACGTAAAAACGTATTGCTGCCAACGCAATATCCGAACTTAAAGTCGATTTCAGCGTTTCCAGAAGACGCGATGTTTAATGCGGAAGCATGGCAAACGCTATCTGAAGACCCATCACTCGATATCGTCCGTCTGCTGAAAGAGCAACTGATTGATAAAATTGCTGATGACTTCGATATCATTATGATTGATACCGGTCCACACGTTGACCCATTAGTATGGAATGCTATGTATGCATCAAATGCCTTGCTAATTCCTTGTGCGGCTAAGCGTCTGGACTGGGCTTCAACAGTAAACTTCTTCCAGCATTTGCCTACGGTATATGAAATGTTCCCGGAGGACTGGAATGGTCTTGAGTTTGTTCGCTTGATGCCAACCATGTTTGAGGACGACAATAAGAAGCAAGTTTCTGTTTTAACTGAAATGAACTATCTTCTAGGTGACCAAGTTATGATGGCTACTATTCCTCGTAGCCGTGCGTTTGAAACCTGTGCCGATACCTACAGCACAGTATTTGATCTGACAGTAAGCGATTTTGAAGGCGGTAAGAAGACACTAGCCACCGCGCAAGACGCTGTTCATAAAAGCGCACTGGAATTAGAGCGTGTCCTGCACTCTAATTGGCCGTCATTGAATCAGGGGTAATAAGTAAATGGCTTTGAAAACGTCTGAATTAAACGCGAAATTATTTGGCAAAACGAATAAGCGTCGTGTTGTGACTCCGCAAGAGGCGCAAACTGCGGCAAAAGAGAAAGCTCAAACGATTGAACTAGCAGTTGCAGGTGAAAATATTGTTCAGTTTGAACTTGTGCGTATTCCTGCAAATAAAGTTGCGACAGAAACAACAGTATTTGTTGATAACGCTCGTGAGCAATCGTTCTTAAACGAACATGCTTTATCTGATGTTTTAGTCACACTCAAAGAGCGTGGCCAACAATATCCAGCTGTGGGTCGTAGAACTGAAGATGGCAAGATCGAAGTTTTAGATGGTAGCCGTCGTCGCATGTCTTGTATCCTCGCTGAACAAGATTTTTTGGTTTATGTTGCTGACAACATCAATACTGACCATGCTAAGTTTTTGTCTGATGTGGCAAATGCTCACAAACCGCTCTCTTTATACGAAAAAGGTAAAGAGATGCAGGCTAAGCTTGATAGTGGTGAAGCTGAGGATCAGAAAGCATTGGCAAAAATGTTCCAGTGCAGTGAAGCGTTGGTAAGTGGCGCTTTAAAAGCCGCAGCATTACCGTTAGAACTGCTTCAAGCGTATCCGAATGTTGGCGATCTCGGTCGCCCAACAATCGTGAAACTGCACAAACAGTTTTCAACGCTAACGCCAGAGCAGCAGCAAGAGCTGTTAGATAAATGTCGCTCTAGCGAAGGGTTTTTATGGCAGCGAAGCACAGCTCAAGGCGTTGCTCGTCTGACAAAAGAAGTCACGGAAAGCATCGAAAATTGGATTACTGAACTTGCACCAGCAAAACCTGGTAAGAAGACGGAAAAAGTCGACTTAGTTAAAGGTCGAGCAAGCTATAGCCGAAAAGGTAGTAGCCTGGCGTTGAACTTGAAGAAAGTTGACGACAGCTTAATGGAAGAGATTCTTGCGTTTGTACAAACCAAACTGCAATAACAAATGATGATTGAATCAACCGCCTCCGGGCGGTTTTTTTATATCTCAGAAGCGTCAAATTAAAGATGTGATACCATTGCGTCAGTTCAACGTTGGATAGACAAAATGCAGACACAATCTGATTTCCTTTCATCACTTCAACAACAAGCTCACCAATCTTTCCAAAGATTCGGCATCGTCATTCAAGGCGAGTCTTCTTGGCAAGATGCATTGGTGTCAGAGTTCCATAAAACACAGATGTATCAACGTTGGTTTTGTGTCGGCGATTTTGGTTTGGAAAACGCATACAGTGTTTCGCCTAAACAAGGGCACATGTTGTTAGGCAGAGAGTGTGACGTTCTATTGTTTGATGCTCGAGATGGCTTTGACGCAAATAGTTTTACCGCCGCGCTTGGCTCATTGGTTGGCGGTGGCCTTCTTATTATCATTACTGAGCCGCGACAACCTACGAATTTTGCTCAGCAATGGATGCACAAACAATGGGAGAAGCTCGTTGTTATCGAGCAAGACAGACCATTGCCAACGGCTCCAGACATCAAGCGAGCAGAAAAAGAAAGCCACTACACGGAACAAGAACATGCCATTTCTCTAATTGAAAAGGTGGTGACAGGACATCGAAAGCGACCGTTAATTTTGACCGCTGATCGTGGGCGCGGAAAAACAAGTGCCCTCGGCATTGCGTGTGCGAACTTATTACAGCAGAAGCCACTTAGAATCTTAATTACGGCACCATCTATAAAAGCCGTTGAGCCTGTTTACCAACATGCTTTACGTTTACTCCCTAACGCACAGCGCATTAAGAAGGACAGATTAGAATCAGGGCAGGGAGCCATTCAATTCATTGCTCCTGACGAACTTCTATCGAGCAGACCTGAATGTGATTTGTTACTTGTCGATGAAGCGGCTGCAATTCCAGTTCCTATGCTCAAAAGCATTACCGAACATTATCATCGACTCGTTTTTTCTACGACTGTTCATGGTTATGAAGGTTGTGGCCGGGGCTTTACGATTAAATTTGTTGATTGGCTTCAGAAACAGCGTTCGGGAATGAAAACATGGCACATGACACAGCCCATCCGCTGGAGCATGAATGATGCGCTTGAATCATGGCTCTATGACGCGTTTTTGTTGGATGCGGAGTTAACGCACCATCAACTTAAACAGGTCGACTCAATTTCCCTTTCTAAAGCCGATAAGAACAATTTGATATCGCAGCCTAGTTTGCTGCGTGAGTGCTTCGCTCTTTTGGTGAATGCTCATTATCAGACCTCGCCGAATGATTTGATTCACCTTTTGCAAGACGACAACAGTCAGCTCTATTTTGCTAAGCAAGATAATGCGGTTGTGGGGGTGATATTAGCGGTCGAAGAGGGGGACCTTGACGATGAATTGATTGAAGAAATCCAGCTTGGTAAGCGTCGTCCTAAAGGACACTTAGCCCCAATTACGATTGCAAACCACCTAGGATTCCCGAATGTCGCGAATCTATCGACGCTGCGAGTCATGAGAATTGCGGTTCATCCAGCATTGCAAGGCAAAGGCATTGGTCAAAAAATTCTGCAGCAACTTGAGCAAATGGCTGCTAAACACATTGCCTACTTATCCACGAGTTTTGGTGCGACGGAAGAGTTGCTCTATTTCTGGCGACAATCGAACTTCCGTACAATTCGCTTAGGGTCAATGCGCGATGCTGCTAGCGGTTGTTATTCAGTCTTGATGGTCAAACCTTGTGATTCCCAACAGACGGCTTGGGTCGACCAATCTCAGGCGCTATTTGAAGAAATGTTGTCTAACAATGTGGCTGACGTCTATCCAAAATTAGAAGCCCCTATTTTTCGAGCTCTATTGCCGCAACTTTTGGGAATGAGTCCACTTCATCCCGCTAAGTTATTGCTAATTGAATGTTATGCTGATGGTGGTAACAGTTATGAGTCTGTGTCTGTGTGGCTTCAACAGTGGTTACTTAATTTAGGTTTGAACTCTGTTTCCGACTTGATGATTAGTAAGCTTTTTCTCAACCGTAGTTGGACTGAATGTGCTCAGCAATTTGGTTTACCTGGAAGAAGGCAAGTTGAGCAGCAGTTAAGGGACGAAGTAAGACACATTTGGAGCGATTTACACTGTAAACAATAAAGGGAAATTTACACTGTAAATGAAATTATTGGGAGCTGATTTTACACTGTAAATCCAGCTCCTTTTTGTTTCAGCGTGTATTTTGATTGAGCTTTAGGTTAAATCGAGTTTTCTCTTAATATGCTGTTTAACCGTTATTGATGGATTACTTTCTTTAGTGACGTGAGCCCTATAATAAGAAATGCGAGGTTTGTTCAGAAAACGGATTTGGTTAGACTGAAAGTGTTGATGGGAAGCAAAGTGGTAAGGGTATGTGGAAGCTGTGTCTTGAGTTATCTGAAGATAAGACCAAGGTGATAGCCCGTCTTCCGGGAGAAGTGGACCTCGGTGGTGAGCTAAATCAAAATGAATTAAACGAGCAGCTCGTCGCAATGAACGCTGAAAGGATGTTTGTTGTTGAGGGGGAAGTCGTTAGGTTCATTAACTGCGCCAAAGAGCGTAAAGCCGAAGCTTACGAAGGCATCGTCATTGCGGAAAAACGCAACGCGCAAGTTGAGGTCGAATTATCGAATAATGACATGCTCGCCAGTATGAACGTTGTCGGTGCGTACGGAGGCCGAGGTTTACGTGGCCCCGAGATTGTTCAAGCCCTTGCTCAAGCGCGAGTTTCGAAAGGCATCAACAAACTGGCTTTGAAGAAAGTGTTGGTTGTCAGCACTCAGCTCAAACCCGGCGAAACTTTTTCTCAACCTGTAGCGGTTGGTAAGCAACCTATCAAAGGCAAAGACGCTCTTTTTACTCCTCTCGTTAAAGACATCACCAAACGCATCCTCAAACCCAAAGACGGCCAATCTGCTAGCGACAAAATTGATTTACGTAACCTCGGTGAAACTATCGCGGTTGACGTAGGCGATGAGGTGATGCGCCGCACGCCTGCGACCAAAGGTACGCCAGGTTTTACTGTTCAAGGGCGAGTGATTCCTCCACAAGCTGGAAAAGACAGCCCAATGAAGCCAGGCAAGGGCACCGAGATAAGCAAGCACGACCCAAACCTATTGATTGCATCGGTATCCGGCACGCCTCTAATTAAAGACAAAACCATTGAAGTTGATAACGCACTCTGTCTCAATAGCGTTGGCGTGAATACAGGTCACGTGAAATTCAAAGGGAATGTGATTATCGGTGGCAACATTGAATCCGGCATGATTGTTAAAGCGACGGGTTCTATTACTGTAGGCGGCTTCATTGAATCGGCTGACGTACAAGCGCAAGACGACATTCAAGTTGGTAAAGGGATCATTGGCCACACCGTGAGTGATGGCCAGCCAAAGAGTTGTCACGTCAAAGCCAAAGGTTCGATTCGTGCCAGCTACGCCCAATATTGTGATTTGCAAGCCGGCGAAGATATTGAGTTGGCGGTGCACAGCATGAATAACGATATTGTTTGTGGGCGCAATCTGACGGTGCTAGATGCGAACGGTAGGAACGGCACGCTTAGCGGCGGAGATGTAAAAGTCGGTGGCAAAGTGGTGTGCTTACAATTGGGCGTAGAAGGCGACACCGCCACTAAGGTAGAAGCGTTCGCACGCTATTATGCATTTAAGGAGCGATTAGCAGAGCTCAAAGATCAATACAAATACGCTCAAGAAGGAACGATGGATGTGATTCGTAAAGAGCTCGAATTTAAGAAACGTCCTAAAGCCGAACGTACCGACGAAGAACAAGCTCAGATTGACGTGATGAAAACACAAAACAACGAGCAGCTTGAAGCGATAAAGCAAAAGCTAGAACAAACGGAACACGACTTTGAAGTCGCGTTAGAAGAAAATATTGTCGAAGCCAAAGAGCGTGTCTTCACTCGCGTGACAGTGCTGTTTGGCGACGAGCAGGTAACGACAAAGCGCGCTCATGGCGGTTGTTCGTTCCGTTTCAATCAATACGAAATTAAAGTTTCGGCGAACTTGGAAGAAGAGGACGTCGCTGCGGTTTAAGCTTTCTTACTCACTGAGCCCACACGTCGCAACAAGATGTGTGGGCTTTTTTTATCTACAAATCGACAATGTGCTCTTGATAGTAGTCCGCAAGCGCACCGACTTGGCTGCTACACATTACTTTCATTGCTTGTTTAATGTGTTCTATTGGCCAGTTCCACCATTGGATATTGAGTAGAGTTTCAATCTCTTTATCGCTAAATCGTTGACGTACGACTTGGTTGTTTCCAACCACCACAGAATAAGGTTGCACGTCTTTCGTCACTACGGTGCGTGCTCCGATGACGGCTCCATCGCCGATGTTTACTCCGGGCATGATCATCGCCTCACTGCCAATCCAAACATCATTCCCCACCACTGTATCTCCGGCACGCTCGAAACCGTCTTGTACGCCTTCTCCAAATTCTTCAGGAGAGAAGGGGAAGGTCGAAATCCAGTCAATGCGATGACCTTGGTTTCCTGCCATCATGAAGGTGGCTCCAGAAGCGATGGAACAAAACTTGCCAATGATTAATTTGTCGATGCTATCGGGTTCTCTACTTTGCCATTCTTGAAGTGTGACGGGGTCACCCAACAAGTAGCGTACCGCTTGCTCTTCGAAGCTTTTTTGATGATAGAAGCCCGAGTAATAGCTGTAATCGCCAACGATGATATTGGGATTAGTGATGTGATCTTTAATGACTTGACCTTTTAACCACGTGTCGAAAACACTCATAACTCATCCTTTCAAATTTAGGTTGTACAGAGTTTAGAGGCTTTCTATTATTTCCAGTAGTTTGATTTTAGAGATTCAGAATTACTGTATGGAAATAAAATGGCTCAGCTACGTACCACTTTACGTCGCTTTGTGTGAGGAACGAAGTATTGCTGGTGCAGCAAAGCGACTGAATTGTTCGAATGCGCATGTAAGTCGGCAACTTAAACAGCTTGAAGACATATTGTCGGTGCAGCTTATTCAGCGAACTACGCGCCAGTTTAATTTGACCTACGATGGTTTGCGGTTTTATCAGCAGGTAAAGCAACTGCTCGAAGGCGCTGAGCAGATCAATGAGCAAGTGATGGCAAACGAGATCGTATCGGGAAAATTGAGAATAGCGGCGTCCGCTTCTTTTGGAGCCGCGTTACTCAGCCAAACATTGATCGATTTTCGATTGCAACATCCACAAGTGAGCGTCGAAGTGATATTCACAGAGACACCTCTCGACTTGATTGAAGCTGGGTTTGATATCGCATTCTACTTTACCGATACTCCTCCTGAGGGTTACGTCGGCCATCAGTTACGCGCTTTACACTGTAAACCGATCGCTCATCGCTCGTATTTAGCTGATAAACCAAATGTAAGTACGCCAGAGGAGCTTGGTGACTTAGAGCACATCCTTTATAAAAGTCGCGACTTGGTGTTAGATAAGTGGATGTTTAGGCATAAGCAAACTCATCAGCAGTGCAGCATTGAGTTAGAAAGTACGCTGAGTTTTAATCTTGTCCAGTCCATGTTGGATGCTACTTTGGCTGGCTGTGGCGTAGCCATGTTAGATGAATTTGCACTGGCTAAACTCGACCCTGCACAAAAAGAACAACTCGTGAGTTTGCTGCCAGAATGGCAAACGGATGCGATTTTGCCGCTTTATCTGCTTTACCCAAAACGTGAGCACTTACCAAGAAGAACGCGAGCGTTCATTGATCACTTTAGGAACATATATTCTGTCGGCGAATAGCGACAACAAACTTAGTGACAATAGAGGAAGCAAAGGAATGCGAAAACACTGTATTGCGATTGGCGGTGGGGGCTGGATGATGGAAGAGAATCCGAGCCCACTCGATCAATACATTTTGTCTTTGTCTGGTAAGGAGAATCCAAACATTTGTTTTCTACCGACAGCTACGGGAGACGCCGATGAAGTGATTGAACGTTTTTACGATGCGAAGCTTAGTGAAAACGTGACCCATTTTCCGCTGTTTAAGTTTGAAGCTGGTTGGAAAGAAACGCTATTTGAACAAGACATCATTTACGTCGGTGGCGGTAATACGCGTTCGATGTTGGCCATTTGGCGCGAATGGGGAATCGATAGAATACTCAAGCAGTGTTATGAACAAGGCATCATCATTTGTGGCATGAGCGCAGGTGCAATTTGTTGGTTTGAGTTTGCGGTGACAGACAGTGATCCCGAAGCATACCAAGTTATGCGTTGTCTTGGATTTATTGACGGTTTGGCTGCGGCGCATTTTTCTCATGTAGGTGAGAAGTTCGAGGTTTTCCAAGCCTTTGCTCGTTCTCAACCGAGCATCACTTGTTATGGCATTCACGATTATGCGGCATTGCACTTTGTCGATGGAAAATTGTTAGCTACTGTCACCAGCTTTCCTGATGCTGGCGTGTTGGTTAAAACAGGTAACGAAGAAAACATATTACGAGGGTGAGCTTCTTCAAATCAGCATTAAAGGCAATAACTACTGACCGGACACAGAAGAAGCTCATGGATTCAGCTAACTTACATTAAGTATCGTGCTTACAGCTCGTAACGTAGACCTAAGTGGTAGTAGCTTTCGTCTGCGTGCGCACCGCCAAACGAGACTTCTTGTCCATTGCTGTAGCCACGCGAACCGTTACGATCAACGTAGTTTGTGTAGATAGAAGAACGAGGCGTCAGTTTGTATTGCACTTCTAGCGTTGTATCTTTCAGCTCTAGCTCGTCACCCTCACTGTTTTCTAAAGAACGATAACCAGCACGCAGTACCCATTTGTCATTTACACTGTAAACCGCCGTTAGTTCCATCACTTTGTCGGTACTGGTTTGTGAGTAATAGCCCTCTAGTTCATCTTCCGAGTACAACGCACCCAACATCAAATCACCTAGGTAGTAACGTGTACCTGCGCCCCAGAATGTGTAATCGGTGTCGTTGCTTTCACGCGCATCACCTTTATTTTTCTGCATCGCCACCACTGGTGCCAAGGTACCCAAATTCCCCATGTCTAGCGTATAACGCAGTGCAGCGTTGTAACCGTAGTCGAGCTCAGAAGTGTTGTTTCCTAAAATGTACGCGACAGAAAAGTCGAAATTACCTAGGCTGTTTTGATATTGCAGCGTGCCATCTTGACGGAAAACTTGCGTCGCGGTTTTGTCGACTTTATTCGCTTGGCGCGCCATAGAAACATCGGAAGAGGCGAACACATCACCAATGTCGGTAAACATAATCAATCCAGATGCCACGCGACCACCAGTAATGCGACCATAATCTTTCGCATCAATACCTGCCCATACATAACGTGAGGTCAGAGACGGTTTGTCGTTTACTTGGTTTGCGTATTCAGCGGCACCCACTTGGTATTGCGCTTGGCCGATGATCGACGCGTACTCGTTGATGGTTTGTGAACCGTTTAAACCAATACGGCCATCAAACTCGCCATTTGCATCGCCATGCTCATCATTTTTACTGGTGACATTGAAACCAAGACGAGAGTAAATATTTAAAACTGACCCATCTTCCGCTTGATACAGCTGCGCTGCCATTGCGTTTGATGCCATCAATGTAGGGAGAAGTAGAGCCAAAATGTGCTTTTTCATGATTAACGACCTTTCATTTCTATTGTTTTAGGTACGACAAAGCCCCTTCCGAGTAACGGAATAAGAAAATTGTCGTGAAGTAGAGAGAGGGTGCGCCCTTGTTTGCCAAGGACGCGAGCTAGTCCATTCCTATAGGGGAAGAATGATTTAGCTTAAATCGACGTCTTTGCAGCCAAAGAAGTAAGTCGCGAGGAAGCCGACGATGTAAGAGATAAGCAGGCCGGCAACAAACACCATCATGCCCGGGAAGATGCCATTTTCAGATGTCATGAGAGGAATCGCCACGATACCGGACGGGCCAAACACCGTATTAAGACCAACTGGTAAGCCAAGGTAAGAAACTAAGCCGATAAAGAAGCCGCCCGCAGCACCACCAATACAAGCGGTAACGAATGGTTTTACGCGTGGTAATGTCACGCCGTAAATCAATGGTTCGCCAATGCCTAGAAGACCCGGAATAATAGCGCCTTTAACTTGAGTGCGCAGTAGAGCGTCTTTTTTGGCTCTGAAATACAGCGCCATTGACGCGCCAACCTGACCGCCACCAGCCATCGCCAGGATAGGGAATAGCGAGTTAAAGCCCTGTGCTTCCATCAATGCGAAGTACACTGGAACAAAACCCTGGTGGATGCCAAATACCACAGAAATTAAGAACAAACCTGCCAAGATTGCAGCGCCTAATGGGTTATCGTTCAAGTTGAGGAACAACCAAGACATCCCTTTAAATAACTCGCCGCCGATTGGCATGATGATCAAGAAGGTTACCGCACCCATGATCAACAGAGTGATAACGGACGTTAAGATCATGTCCAGATCATCTGGCATGTATTGACGAACCTTACGCTCGACTTGCGCACCGATGATCGCCGCCAAAAGTACGCCGATAATGTTGCCGCGCGGATCAATCGCAAAGCCGAAAAACTCGTTCATGCCAGAGTAAATACCGGATGTAGCCTCTGGGTTGTAACCCAGCACAAACAAAGAGGCGAGAATGGCACCATTAACACCAGAGCCGCCAAACGCTTGCTGCGCGTTGTAACCAATCAGAATACTTAGGAAAGCAAACAGACCCTTACCAAAGACTTTCATGTAGGCGATCAAATCCAACATAAACTGGCTTGGTGTCTGGTCGAGAACAAACATCTGTTCCAATAACGTCGCAAAACCTAGCAACAAACCAGCGGCAATAAAGCCAGGGATCAACGGCGTAAAGATGGTAGCAAACTTGCTTAAAAAACGCTGAACCGCACTGGTTTGTTTGCTCTTCATCTGTTTTTTCTGCTCGGCCGCGACGGCAGAAAGATCTTGTTGCGGCATATCTGCTTCTTCACTGTCACCAGAGGTTAAGCTGTCGATCAGTTGATTCATCATCTCAGCCGCTTGTTGAGCTTTTCCGGGACCGAGAATGATCTGAAACTGCTCATCGCTTTCCACCACACCCATTACGCCGGGAATTTGCTTGATAACTGATTGATCAGCCAAGCCATTGTTGGCGAGCGATAAACGCAAACGCGTCATACAGTTACCACATTTGCTTACGTTGTTACTGCCACCCACTGCGGACAGCAACTGCGATACTGTGTTTGAAGTTATTTTTGCCATAGGGTCTATCCTTCAGAACTCGGATTATTTAGTTATTATTTAGTGCTGCGCGAATAAAGCCGTTGTGCGCGGCGAGGCGTGATTTGGCTTGTTCGGCATCCAAATCGGCCAAAATCATTAAGATGGCGGTTTTGCAGTGGCGACCGCAGGCCTTTAATGCTCGCTCTGCTTCTTCTTTTGATGCGCCGGTTGCTTCCACAACAATGTTGGTTTGGCGTTGGATGAGCTTGGCGTTAGTGGCTTCTACATCCACCATTAAGTTGCCAAATACCTTACCGCTACGAATCATTGCGCCTGTCGTGAGCATGTTTAGCACCAGTTTTTGTGCGGTGCCGGCTTTCATGCGAGAAGATCCAGTGACAACCTCTGCGCCAACTATCGGCAGAATCGCGATGTCGGCCGCTTCTGCCATGGCACATTCTGGATTACAGGCGATAGATGCGGTTGTGGCTCCGATGGATTTAGCGTAGTCCAAACCACCTAGTACATAAGGTGTACGGCCACTCGCTGCAATGCCTACAACCACGTCATGCTTGGTGAGGTGAAGTGCTTTTAAGTCGTCTTGACCCATTTTCGCGTTGTCTTCTGCGTTTTCTACCGCTTTTAAAATCGCTTGATGTCCACCAGCAATTAAGCCAATCACCATATCTGGATGCGTGCCGTAGGTAGGAGGACACTCGCTTGCATCAAGAATGCCTAAGCGACCTGACGTACCAGCTCCCATGTAAATTAAACGGCCACCATTTGCAAAAGCTTGGGTAATTGCGTCAACTGTCTCTGCAATTTGTGGTAGCACCGCTTTTAACGCGAGCGGGACTTTTTGATCCTCTTCATTAATGACTTGCAGCATCTCGATGGTCGAAAGCGTATCGATCTCGGCACTGGCTGGGTTACGGCTTTCTGTCACCAATCTGCTTAAATCAATTTTCATGTTTTGCACTCTTCGTAATGTTCAATCTGAGGGCGATTTTATGGAATAAAATATTCAGGTTTGGTGATAAAAATCACACTTGAGGTTATTCTTTATGCAGGAGAAATTTGGAATAATGAGAGAAAATATACGTCTATTACGTCCGGGATTAACTGTCTTGGTTAGAATAATCAGGAGGTTAAATCAAACGCCTATTATTTCTGATTTGGAATAATTTATTTAAAATTTTTGAGGTTTTTGTTGTGTCAGTTATCAATAAGATAGTCGCGAGGCGTACTCAGCTTTCGCAAAGTGGTCGTTTGGTCGGCGATTGGATTGTTGAAAACGCAGAAAAGGCGGCGCTGCTCACTAGCCAAGAACTTGCGGCGCAAGTAAAAGTGAGTCAATCGAGCATTGTGAAATTTACTCAGCGTATCGGCTTTAAAGGTTACAGCGAGTTTAAATTAGCTCTGAATGAAGAGATTGGCCGTAAGCATGCGATGCAGTCGACACCGCTGCACAGTGATATTTTGGCTGACGACCCCATTGCGGTTATTTCACAGAAACTGGTGAAAGCGAAAACCGACGCTATGTTTCAAACCACCAATACGCTGTCTTACGAAGCGTGTCACCAAGCGGTGAAATGGTTGAGTGAAGCGCGTCGAGTGCAAGTGGTCGGGATTGGGGGCTCTGCACTGACCGCGAAGGATTTAAGCTTTAAGCTGCTTAAACTTGGTGTTACGGCGCTTTCTGAACAAGACAGCCACGTGCAGATTGCTGTTGCCCGCACGCTCTCTCCAGAAGATGTTCAGATCGCAATCTCGTTTTCGGGTGAGCGCAAAGAAATTCTCGTTGCGGCAGAAGCGGCAAAAGAGCAGGGCGCGAAGGTGATTGCGTTATCTGCGCCTGGAAGAAGTCGCTTGCGCGGTATTGCCGATATTACGTTTGATACGATTGCCAATGAAACGGAACATCGCAGCTCATCCATTGCTTCGCGTACCGCGCAAAACGTGATCACCGATTTGCTGTTTATCATCTTGGTTCAGCAAAGAGACGACAGTGCCCGTCAGTTGATCAGCGATATCAGTACCGACATTAAACAGATCCTCACATGATCGCTTAACCAACAGCGGACTAAAGATCCGGATCGTGCATCAGTAAAGCAATAAAAGCGGACAGATGCTTTTCAATGGTGAGATCGGCAGAAATCGCGGGCAATTCCAACGTGATGCAAGGTAAATCACGCTCATTACACCAAGTGCCGAATGAGCCGGGTGTTTCGTAGTCGACATCGTCAACGATTGGCAGTTGAAACTGCTCGCCGAGCCATTTGGCAAGGTTGGAATGTTTGGGATCATCCACAAACGCAAGCGGTTCATGAAATGACACCACAAACTTTGGCCTACGTAGTTCAATCAAGTTAATTAATGCGCCAACTTCTGGCTCTAGCTGGTTTTTAGAGCCTGTTTTCACCTTTACGTCTCGAACGGGTGTGTGAGAGCTCCATCGATACACGGTGCCATGCTCTGTCCAATTTGGGGTTGGAAACGCGCGATTGAGATCCACTTGGTTTGCATTTGCACGTGTGCCTAGCTGGTTGCCGTCAGGATTCATTGACAGAATCACATCATGTCGTAAGTTTTCAGCAGGCAAGCTTCTTAGCGCGCAGGACAAACCTGCAATCGAGGCCGTCTCGTCCCCGTGAGTGCCTGCCAAAATCAAACCTCGCGAAGCACTTTCGACTTGAGCCGGAAAATACAGTAATGGCGCACCAAGCACGGATTGACCGTATGATGTTGGCCGAATTAAAAATGCCGCTCTTTCCGTTCTTGGAATTAGACTCACCGTAATCTCCTGATTGATGAAGTAGTATCAATATCTAAGCTAATTACACCTAGCTAAACTGAACCGTTTAAACTCGTCAACGGTTGAAATGTTAATTGTGGCACTTGCTTCACAAGACGCGTTAGGAGAACGAAAAACGATATGGATTTTAAAAAACATTCAACGGCGTTGCTGATTTCCTCTTTATTCACCCCTTTTCTTGCTACATCAGTTGCTGCGGAGACCTTACCTAAAGGCATTCAACTTGCCGCAGAACAGCATTTAGTACGTGCGAATGACGCAGAGGCGGCGACGCTTGACCCAGCGAAAGCCGAAGGTCTGCCAGAAATGCATGTGATTCGTGACTTATTTGAAGGGCTTGTGATTCAAGATCGTGACGGAAACATTATTCCCGGTGTGGCAGAATCATGGGAAACCAACGACAACCAAACCTTTACTTTTCACTTGCGCAAAGACGCGAAATGGTCGAATGGCGAGCCTGTGACAGCGGATGATTTTGTTTATTCACTGCGCCGAGCGGTGGACCCGAAGACCGCTTCTCCAAATGTTTGGTATCTCAAACTCACCAAGATCAAAAACATCGCCGATGTAGCAGAGGGCAAAAAGCCTTTGGACGATCTCGGTATCAAGGCAGTGGATAAATACACCCTACGTTTTGAGTTGGACAGTCAAGTGCCGTACTTTGTTGCCATGACTGGGCACACGTCCATGATGCCAGTGCATCAAGCGACAGTGGAAAACCGCGACAAGCCGTGGAGCGATCCAGACCAATTTGTTAGCAACGGTGCATTCACATTGGATAAGTGGGTCGTGAATGAGCGCATTGAACTGGTTAAGAGTCCAAATTACTGGGACAGCGCAGATACGCATTTAAACAAAGTGACTTACATTCCGTTTGAAAACCAAAACGCGTCAATCAATCGTTATGCGGCAGGAGAGCTGGATATCACGTCAGATGTGCCGACTCATATGGCGCAGAAGCTTAAACAAGATTACAAGCAGGCTTACACGGTGGTGCCATTACTGTGCACGTATTACTACGCGTTCAATACCACTCGTCCGCCATTTGATGATGCGCGAGTGCGTCAAGCGGTGTCGTACTCCATCATGCGTGATGTGATTACGAATGGTGTCACGCAAGTGGGCAACCTTCCTGCGTACACCTTTGCGCATCAGTACACTGCCGGTTTTGATGCGACGCCCCCTGAGTATAGTAAATGGAGTCAGCAACAACGTGACGAGAAAGCGCGTCAGTTGTTAAAAGAAGCGGGTTACAGCCAAGACAAGCCGCTCGATTTTAAATTGCTGTACAACACCAGTGAGGCAAACAAATCGATCGCGGTTGCGATAGCGTCGATGCTACAAAAAAATCTCGGTGCAAACGTGGAGTTAGAAAACCAAGAGTGGAAGTCGTACTTAGTGGCGCGTAAACAAGGCAATTTCGATGTGATGCGTGCTTCCTGGTGCGGTGATTACAATGAAGCGTCTACTTTCCTGAGCTTACTTCGCTCAGGTTCTTCGGGTAACTTTGCACGTTACAGCAATGCAGCGTACGACAACGCGATGAACAGTGCATTGGCTGCAACCGATGAGAAAGCGCGCCAAGGATTTTACGACCAAGCTGAACGGTTGCTGGCGGCAGATATGCCCATTGCGCCAATCTATTATTACATGCAAGCGCGTTTGGTTCGTCCTACGGTTGGCGGTTTTGCCAAGAGCAACGTAGAAGGTCGTATCTACTCGAAAGACCTCTACATCAAGAAGTAGCGCTCAAAACAAGCGATAAATATGAAGCCCCGAAGATGTATCTTACGGGGCGTCTTTTTATTGTTAGCGAGTGGAGAGCTTGTTCACGAGCATAGCGACTCGTTTGCCAAGATACTCTGCTGTTGCAACATCAGAAGCATGCAACTGACCATCTTCACCACCTTGTGCAACAATACCACCTTGTACACCATAACGATTCAGGTTTTGCTCCCCAGAATTGCTGATCTTATCCAACCCGACCCACATCATGCCGTGTTGGTTAGCGAGCGTTTGTAGATATTGTAATGTGCAAGATTGGTCGCCATTCATTGCCCCACCACTGGTAAAGCCAGCCGCGATTTTGCTCGCCCATTTTTGGTAATACCAAGATTCACTGCTTGCATCTGCAAATGCTTTAAACTGCGCTGCTACACCTCCCATATAGGTCGGTGAGCCAAAGATAATCGCATCACACTCAGCAAGTTCATCCATTAGTTTAGGGTTCACAAAACGTCCCTCAATAATCTCACTGCCTTCAATTCGGTGAGAGAGGATTTCACATTCATCTTGCTGTTTAATGCCTTGTTGTTCAACACCTGCGGCAATCGCGCGAGCAAGCTGACCAGTAACGTCGGTTTTAGAGAAATAAATAATCGCAATTTTGGACACAATGGTTCCTTTTTTCATTGTTGATCTTTAATCGTGCGACTAAGGCTAAAACCTCAATCTAAGTTGAGGTCAACACTAAAACTTAAAAAGAAGTGCATTAAAAAAGCCGATGTAGATACATCGGCTTTTTAGTGGGTTATGTGCCGTCCTAAATAAGGTTGACACTTTCCACCCCCAAAATTGGAGAGTGTTATGAAATCAACAACTAAAAGAACT